>CAIYFP010000046.1 GCA_903925515.1 uncultured Verrucomicrobiota bacterium | reverse complement strand
TCGGGCACTCGGTTCATGTCGAGGTCCACGGCCTCCGGCCCGGGCGCCACTACTGGTACCGCTTCACCTCGGACGACGCCCGTAGCCCGGTCGGGCGCACCCGGACGATGCCGGGCCCCGAATCCATGCCTGCCGAGCTGCTCATGGCGTTCGCGTCGTGCCAGCACTTCGAGGACGGCCTTTTCACCGCCTACGACGCCATGCGGCGGGACCAGCCGGACCTCGTGATCCATCTCGGGGACTACATCTACGAGGGGCCCGGCCAGGAAAAGAAGGTGCGACGCCACAACGGCCCGGAGAAGCGCCGCATCGAGACGCTGGACGAGTACCGCCTCCGACATGCGCTCTACCGTTCCGACCCGTCCCTCCAGGCGATGCACCGTGACTGCCCATGGCTCGTCACATGGGACGACCATGAGTTCGACAACAACTACGCCGGGGCCATCTCCGAGAAGAAGGACTTCGACCCCGCCGCGTTCCTCGTGCGCCGCGCGGCCGCGTACCAGGCCTACTACGAGGCCATGCCGCTGCGCGCCTCCTCCCTGCCGCGCGGGCCGCACATGGACCTGTACCGGTCCGCCTCGTTCGGGCGCCTCGCGGAGTTCCTCGTCCTCGACACGCGCCAGTACCGGACGGACCAGCCAAACGGAGACGTTTCAAGCCCGCTCAACGCCGCGGCGCTGGACCCGCGCAACTCCCTGCTCGGCGCGACGCAGCGCAACTGGATGGACTCCCGCCTCCTCGCGTCGCGCGCCCGATGGAACGTGCTTGCGCAGCAGGTGATGATGGGCCTCGTCGCACGGCCTCCCGCGAAGGACGGGGGCGACGCCCTGTACTCCATGGACCAGTGGCCCGGCGCCGCCGCCGAGCGCATGGCCATCGGGCGTTTCCTCCATGAACGCCGCATCCCCAACCCGGTCGTGCTCACCGGCGACATCCACTCGAACTGGGTCAACGACCTGCGCGTGGACGATCGCAAGGGGGACACGCCGGTGGTCGCCACGGAGTTCGTGGGCACAAGCATCACGAGCGGCGGCAACGGCAAGCTCGACCCCGAGGCCGAGTCCCGCCTCAGGGCACTCAACCCCTGCGTGCGCTTCTTTTCCCGCGAGCGCGGCTACGTCCGCTGCCGCGTCACGCCCGACCAATGGCGCGCCGACTACGTCGCCGTGGAGGACGTCACCCAGCCCGGGGGAAGGGTCGTCACGCGCAGGTCCTTCGTCGTCGAGGACGGCCGCCCCGGCGCCGTGGAGGCCTGAGGCCCCTCGGCGCCCGCCAGAACATCCTCGCCACGGCGACGCGGGTTTCGGAGCCTGACGGCGCCCCCGATGTCCCCGGTTCGATTCATCCTGCGCCGCCCCGTGACGGTCGTCGTCCTCGTCATGGCGGCCTGCCTTGGCGGCTGGTTGGCGCTGTTGCGCATGCCGCGCGACGTGTTCCCCGCGCTGGGCATTCCCACGATCTACGTGGCCCAGCCGTACGGCGGCATGGACCCCTCCCAGATGGAGGGCTCCATCGCCTACTACTACGAGTATCACTTCCTCTACATCACCGGCATCGAGCACGTGGAGTCGCGCAACATCCAGGGCGCCTCCGTCATGAAGCTCCAGTTCCATCCCGGCACCGACATGGCCGCCGCGTTGGCGGAGACGGTCGCCTACGTGAACCGCGCACGGGCCTTCATGCCCCCGGGAACGCCCGGCGCCTTCGTCACCCGGTTCGATGCCGGCAGCGTCCCCGTCGGGCAACTCGTCTTCTCCTCCCGCAACCCCGCCCGCACCGTCGGCCAGATGCAGGACGCCGCCCTCAACCTCGTGCGGCCCCTCTTCGCGACGTTGCCGGGCGTCTCCGCACCACCGCCCTTCGGGGGAAGCGCCCGGACCATCACCGTGACGGTCAAGCCCGACCGCCTGCGCTCCCTGGGCCTGTCGCCCGACGACGTCGTGCAGGCCGTCTCGCGGGCCAACGTCATCAGCCCGTCCGGCAACATCCAGTCGGGCGACCTGGCTCCCATCGTCCCCCTCAACGCCCAGGTGCGCGACATCCGGGACCTGTCCGGCGTGGTCCTTCGCTCGGCGCGCTCGGGCGCCGTCTTCCTGAGCGACGTCGCGACGGTGAGCGACGCCTCCGACCTCGTGACGAGCCATGCGTTGGTGAACGGCCGCCGAACGGTGTACATGCCGGTGACGAAGCGGGCCGACGCCTCGACGCTCGACGTCGTGGACCGGGTGAGGGCCAGCCTGCCGCGATTCCGCGCGGCGGTGCCCGACGACATCGAGGTGGGATACGAGTTCGACCAGTCGCCGGTGGTGCTGCGCGCGATGGGGGACCTCGCCAAGGAAGGCGGGATCGGGGCGCTGCTCACGGGCCTTGTGGTGCTGCTGTTCCTGCGGGACTGGCGAACGGCGTGCGTGGTCGTGATCAACATCCCGGCGGCGCTGCTGTCGGCCAGCCTCGGGCTTTGGATCACGGGCCACTCCATCCACCTGATGACGCTGGGCGGGTTGGCGATGGCCGTCGGCATCCTCGTGGACGAAGCCACCGTGGCGGTCGAGGCGATTCATGCCCGTCGTTCGCGGGGCATGGACACGGCGCGGGCGGCGATGGCCGCGATGCATGAGACGGGCGTGCCGCGGTTCCTCTCGATGGCCTGCGTGGTGTCCGTCTTCGTCCCGGCGTTCCTCATGGAGGGGGCGGCCAAGGCGTTGTTCGCGCCGCTCGCCATGGCCGTGGGCCTCAGCATGGCGTCCTCCTACCTTCTCTCCAGCACGCTCGTGCCGGTTCTCTGCGTGTGGCTGCTCCGGGGAGCCTCGCCCGGCGAGGACCCGGCATGGTGGATGGGCATCCAGCGCTCGTACCGCGCCATCCTCGCGAGGACCCTCGCCCGGCCGGCATGGACGCTCGCCTTGTACCTCGCGGCATGCGCCTCCCTCCTCGCCTTCGCCGCCCCGCGCATGGGCACCGAGATCTTCCCCGCGGTCGAGCCCGGCCAGTTCGCCCTGCGCCTTCGCGCCCCGGCGGGAACGCGCCTCGACGTCACGGAGCAGTTGTCCCTCCGCGCCCTCGGGATCATCCAACGCGAGGCCGGGCCCACCAACGTCTTGCTCACCCTTGGCCTCGTCGGCGTTCACGCGCCCAACTACCCCGTGAACCTCATCCACCTGTGGAACGGCGGCCCGGACGAGGCCCATTTCACGGTGCAGCTCAGGCCGGGCGCCATCGCGGTTCCCCTGCTCAAGGAGCGTCTTCGCGAGTCCTTGGCCCGGGAACTCCCCGGCGTGTCCCTCTCGTTCGAGCCAGCCGACATCGTCTCCCGCGTCATGAGCTTCGGCGCGGCGACGCCCGTCGAGGTCGCCGTCAGCGGGCCCAGCCTTGCGGCGAGCCGGGCTCACGCCGAGGCGATCCAGGAGGCGCTCTCCCGCATGAGGGGGCTCCGGGACGTGCAACGCGTGCAATCCATGGACCAACCCACCGTCGAGGTCTCGGTCGATCGCGAGCGCGCCGGGTTGCTTGGCGTGGACGCGTCGGACGTGGCCCGTTCCCTCGTGGCCGCCACCGCGTCCAGCCGGTTCACGGTCCCCAACTTCTGGGCCGACCCGGCCTCCGGCGTCAGCTACAGCGTGCAGGTCCAGTTCCCGGGCACCGAGGTGCTCGGGATGGAGGACCTTCGCAACGTCCCCGTCCGCGGCGGCGGCGACCGATCGGTCCTGCTCAGGCAGGTGGCGCGGGTGGAGCCCGGGACCGCCACGGGCCAGATCGAGCGCTACAACATGGCGCGCGTCGTCAGCGTCTCCGCGAACCTGCACGGGCGCGACCTCGGGAGCGTGCTGCGCGACATCCGGGCCATCCCGGAGGTGGGGGATTCCTCGCGCTGGCCGGCGCGCACCCGGGTGGACGTCCGCGGGCAGGCCGTGCCTCTGGGGGACCTTGCCCGGGGACTGAGGGCTGGCCTCGGCTTCGCCCTTGTCCTCGTCCTCCTGACCCTCGTGGCATGGTTCCAACGCCTTGGCGTCTCCATCGCCGTCTTTTCCCCCATCCCCGCCGCCCTCGCTGGCGTCGCGGCAACGCTGGCCGCCACGGGCACCACCCTCAACGTCCAGTCGGCCATCGGGGCCATCATGGCCACCGGCGTCGCCATGGCGAATGCCATCCTCATGGCCACCGTCGCCAACGACTCCCGCCGCTCGGGCGCCAGCGCCCATGCGTCCGCGCTCTCCGCCGCGACGGGCCGCCTCAGGCCCATCGTCATGACGGCCGCCGCGATGGTTGCCGGGATGCTCCCGCTCGCGTGGGGGCTGGGCGAGGGCGGTCCCCAGACCGCGCCCCTCGGGCGCGCCGTGGCCGGCGGGCTCCTTGCCGCGACCCTCGCCACCCTCCTTGTCCTCCCCTCCGTCCTCGCCCTCGTCCTGCGACCATCCCCCCGCGCCCTCTCGCTTGATCCCGACGACCTCGCCAAGGACGCGCAACCCCTCCTTCCACGCCCATGAACGCCTCGCATCGCCCGCATGCCAAGACGACGCCCGTCCCCCTCAGCACGGCCCGGCTGCTCTCCCATGCCGCCTTCGCGTTCGCGGCCCTTGCCCAGGAACCCGCGGCCCGGCCCGTCGAGGTCGCGCGTCCCCGCCGGGAGGCCATCACGCGGTTTGTCACGTTGCCCGGGACGGTCCGTGCCAACCAACAGGTGGCCTTGCAGGCGCGGGTGTCCGGATTCGTCGCCTCCATCTCGGTGGACCGGGGCGACCGCGTGAAGGCGGGGCAGGTGGTGGCGGTGCTCGACACCCCGGAATTGCAGGCCGACAAGGCCCGGCTCTCCGCCGAGCTCGCCGTAGCAAGCAGGGACCTCGCGCGGCTGCGCAAGGCCCGCGAACGCGACCCGGCCCTCGTGACGGACGAGGAATGGGATGGCGCCCAGGGCCGGGTCGATGTGGCCATGGCACGCCTCGGGGGCGTCGAGGTCCTCCTGGCCCATGCCCGCATCACGGCCCCGTTCGACGGGGTGGTCGTGGACCGGCACGTGGACACCGGCGCCTACCTCGCCGCCGCGACCTCCAGCAACGCCTCCCGTGTCGTTTCCCTGTCCGAGACCAAGTCCCTCCGTGCCCATGTCCCCGTGCCGGAACCCGAGGCAAGGCTCGTCCACGTCGGCCAACCCGTTCACGTCCTCGTCGAGGGCGGCCCTCCAGCCGGGTTCGCCGCCAAGGTCAGCCGCCATGCCGGCGCCCTTGACGAGGACACCCGCTGCCTTGCCGTCGAGGCCGACCTTCCCATGCCGCCCGCCCTGCTCATGCCCGGGATGTCCGCCTCCGTCCGCATCGGCCTTGAGCAGCGCACCAATGCGCTCGTCATCCCGTCCGAGGCCGTCCTTGTCGAAAGGTCCGGCGCATCCGTCTTCACCGTGGAGGACGGCAGGAGCCGCAGGCGCGCCGTGAAGCTTGGCTTCGTGGACGGGGCCGCCTCCGAGGTCACCGAGGGCCTGCCCCACGACGCCGTCGTCATCGTCCCGGCACGGGGTGCGCCCGCCGACGGCAAGGCGGTTTCCATCGGGGGCACGCGATGAAGACCCGTTCATGGCTTGGATGCATCGTCGCAATCGCGGCGGGGATGGCCATGGTGGCGTGCGCCTCCGAGCCCCACCCGATCGACCTTGCCACCACGCTCCGCCTCGGCGGGGCCCGCGCCTTCGCGGTGGAGGCCGCAAGGGAGCGAGTACGCCAGTCCCGGGCACGGCTCGACCAAGATCGTCTCGCCGCATGGCCATGGCTCGCGCCCGGCATCGCGTACAGGCGTCACGACGGCTACCTCCAGGACATCGTCGGCGACGTGTTTGACGCCTCGAAGCATCAGGGCAGCTCGTCGCTGGGCTTGCAGGCCCAGGTGGACCCGGGCGACGCATGGTATCGCGTCCTGGCATCGCGCCAGGCCCTCAGGGCCGTCGAGGCGGACGCGGACGCTCAGGGCCGCCAATCGCTCCTCGCGGCGGCACAGGGCTACGTCGAGCTGTCCCGCGCGGCCGCCCTCGTCGCCGCCTCCGGGGACGCCGTCCGCGTTGCCTCCGAGACGCTGCGCAAGGTCGAGAACGCCACCGTCGCCGGCGTTGCGTCCGAGGCCGACGCCCAGCGTGCACGCCTCCGGCATGGGAGGGTCCACGCGGCCCACGCCAAGGCCCTCGCCGACCACACGGTCGCATCCGCGCGCCTCGCCGAGCTGCTCCGGCTCCCGCCCTCCACCCTCCTCGCGCCCGACCTCCGCGAGTTTGTCCCGACCTCCCTCCTCCCGCCGGAGCGCCCGCTCGACGCACTCGTCGCGGCGGCCTTGGCTGCGCGGCCGGAGCTGCAACGCGCGCGCGCCGCGATTGGCGAGGCAGGGGCCCGGCGAGACGGCGTCCACATGGGCCCGTGGATCCCGTCGGTCGGCGCCTCGGCAGGGGCCGGCGGGATCATGGGCGGACGCAACGGAGGCCTCGGCAGCGGGGGTGCTTTCGGCGACTACGGTTTCGGGGTCGCATGGAGGATCGGGCCCGGTGGCATCGGGGACCGAACCCGTGTCCGGGCGGCGGACGCCGCCGTGCGGCTGGCGGAGATCGAGCGCGACCAAGCCGCGGCGCGAATCACGCGCGAGGTCGTCGAGCTGCATTCGAGGGCGGCGGCATCCGCCGGCTCGATCGGGCTTGCCTCCAGCAACATCGTCTCGGCGAGGCGCCTCCTTGCCATCACGCAGGGCCGGAAGGACTTCGGCTTCGGCGCCGTGACCGACGTCCTGGAGGCCGAGCGCGAGCTCGCCGGCGCGCAGGCGGAGGGCATCGACGAGGTTGCCGCGCACAACCAGTTCCAGTGGCGGCTCTGGCACGCGTCGGGCGAGCCCCTTCGCATTCCCGAGCCACCCGTTGCCGGCCGGGGTCCCTGACCCGCAGGCAGCCCCTATTCGGCCCCAACCACCACCTCGCGCGCCCCCGGGGGCACCGCGGCCTCCGTCGTCCGCCCGCCCGGCCATCGCACGCGCACCCGCTCCACGGCGCCCCCGAACACCAGCACGGGCAGGTCCACCGAGCCCGAGCCCACCGCGCCGTGAACCTCCCTCGCGGCGCCCTCCCCCGCGGCCCCGATGCCCCGGACGACCGCCCCCACGCCATGCGGGTTTCCAGCCGGCCCCCGGAGCCGAACCCGCAGCCCTGCCCTCGCGCCCGTGTTCCGGAACAACCTCGTGCCCGCGCCCACCTGCGTGTCCACCCAGTCCACACGCCCGTCGCCGTCCATGTCCGCCGTCGCGCATCCCCGCTGCTCCCCATGCACCAGCACCCCCGACTCCGCCGCCTCCATCGCCCGGAACCCGCCCTTCCCGTCGCCAACCAGCACGCATCCGCGCCCGGCGTCGCAACGCGGCCACTCGATGCGCATCCCGAAGAAGTTCTGCGCCAGCAGCAAGTCCTCGTGCCCGTCGCCCGTAACGTCCGCCACCGAGATCCCCATCAACGGCGCCCACTGCGCCACGTCCGGCAACTCCCGCAGCTCCCATGCCCCACCCCGGTTCAGGAACACGCACGACGCCAGCACGCGCGCCTCCACCACCGACGCCGGCCGCCCCACCGCCTCCAGCACCTCCCTCATCGACGCCCTCGCAAACCCGGCATGCGTCGGAAACCTCTCCGCCAGCACCGGGAACGCCATCGACAACGGCCGCAATCCCCGCCGCGGCACCTCGAACCCCAGCTCCGGCGGCGTCCACGCCTCCACCATGTCCACGCCCCCCGCGCCCACAAGGTCCCCAAAATACAGCTTCAACGGTCGCGCCGCGCTCGCCGTGTAGCCCGTGTTCAAGCCCCAGTTGCCCGCCGCAAGGTCCATCCGCCCGTCCCCGTCGAAGTCACCGGAAGCAACGCAGGTCCACCAGCCCGTCAGCCGCGACAACGGCAACGCCTCGCCCGTGCCCGTCCGGACCACGGGATCCCATGGCTCAAGCCGCCCCCCGCGGTTCCGCCAGACCCGCACCGGCCCCCACTCCGTCGCCAGCACCAACTCGGGGAACCCGTCACCCTCAAGGTCCGTCCATGTCGCCCCCTGAACCAGCCCGGCGCCTTCCATCCCCGGAAACTTCATCGCCGCTGCCCCTGCAACCGCCCCATCTCCCGGCGCCCGATACACGAACGAGGTCCCCGGCTCCGGGTAACGCCCCGGCATCACCCGCGCGCCCGCGAACACCTCCAGCCGCCCGTCGCCGTCCATGTCCGCCGACGCCACCGGCCCGACGCTCGCTGCATTCCCGGCCCAGTTCGTCCATGCCTTCACCTCCATCCGCGTGCCCGCTTCGGACGGACGCAGCATCACCCACGACGTCAACGCGGGCGACGTCTCGTAGTTCGACACCGCCGCGATCAACACCGCCGTCCCGTCCGCGTCCGTCCACAACGCCATGCCCGCCATGTCGTCCGGCGCGACCCAGTCGCACGGGACCGCATCCATGCCTCCCCCGGCCCGCACCCTCCGGACTCCGGGCGACCCGCCGCGCGCCGAAGCCACCACGAGGTAGGGCCGGGCCGGGTCCGCCGACGGCAGCCATGCCACCATGGGGCCCGCGACGGACAACTGGCGGTGCAGCAAGGGCTGGCGAGCAAGGTCGTCGAACAACTCCTTCCGGTGCACGTGCCCGGCCGCGCCCGAGACGTCGGCCATCAACGGCGCCGCCTCCCGCTTCTCGACCAGGCGCTCCGTCACCGCGTCCCGCTCATCAACCCGGACGCACGTGCCCGGGGCCGCGTTCGTCACCCGAGTGACCCCGCCGCCGCGCCAACGCACCTCCACGTCCACGGCCCGCGCCGTGCCCGTGGCAAATACCCGCAACGTGTCGTCCCCTGAAAGGTACCGCGCGCCCGAGGTCACCTCCGTTTCCTGCACCCATGGGCCGCCCGATACACGAATCCGCGCGTTGATGCCCCGGGTGTTTGGCGCCTTGCCCCTGAGTCGGACCGCAAGCCGTGGCGCGGTGGCCTTGTTTCGATACAGCGCGGGGCCGTCCCCGAGGCGGTTGCAAACAAGGTCAAGGTCGCCGTCGCCGTCGAGGTCCGCGAGCGCCGCCCCGACATGGAGGTTGGTCTGAGCAAGGCCCCACGGCTCGTGCGTCTCGCTGAACCGCCATCCCCCCTCGTTTCGGAACGCCCAGATCGGCGAGCGGAACGCCGGATAAAGGAAGACGTTCGTCGAGGAGTCCCCCCGTCCCGACGCATGGATGCGGGCCAGCGCGTCGCGGTCCTGCACGTCGTGCGCCGCGCCCGCTGCAACCAGCACGTCGTCCAGCCCGTCCATGTCCACGTCCATGAACAACGGCTGCCATGACCAGTCCGTGGCGCCCAACCCGGCAATCTCGGCCACGTCGCTCCATGTCCCGTCGCCGTTGCCCCGGTACAGCACGTTGCGCGGCACCTCCGGACGATACTCGAAGCGCCCCGGAAGGTTCGGGATGAAGCGCACCCCCGTCAGCGAACGTTGCCTCCTTTCCCACGAGCGCGGCGACATCTCCACCGCCATCGCATCAAGGCGGCCGTCCCGGTCAAGGTCCCCAAAGTCCACGCCCATCGAGGCAAAGGCATGCTTGCGCATTGCCATCCGCGGCGCCTCCCTGAATCGCCCGTCCCCCCGGTTCAGCCAAAGCCGGTCCGGCGATTGGAAGTCGTTGCAGGCATACAGGTCGGGAAACCCGTCCCCATCCACGTCCCGGAGCACGGCCGCCAGCCCAAAGTCCGCCGGCGCCGACCTAGGCTGGCCTTGCTCGTCCACGAACGCCTCCGTCCCCCACTCCACCCGGCGGAACCTTCCCGTCCCCTCGTTCAGATGCAGCGCGCCCGGCTCGCCCACCTCCTCCACCTGCCCGTTCACGACCCGCAGCCGCGAGGCGAACGGCCCTTCCACGACCCAGCGCCCGTTGACCTGCCGCACCTGGGCGCGCCCGGAGCCCGACCGCATGATGGGAAACGCGCCGTAGTTCGCCACGTACACGTCGAGCGTCCCGTTGCCGTCCACGTCGCCCAGCGCCGCCGACATGCTCCCCGTGGACGCCGCAAGGCCGGAGGCCGCCGTCACGTCCTCGAACCGGCCCTTGCCGTCGTTCCGCATCAGGCGCGGGCCGCCCCCAAGCGTCGTCACCAGGAGGTCGAGGTCACCGTCGCCATCGACATCCTCAAGGACCGCGCCCGTCGATCGCGCGTGGGGCAGCCCCAGCGCCGTGCCAGCACCCGCCTCCTCGAAATGCCAGTTCCCAACGTTCAGGAAAAGGCGGTTCGTCCCGTCGATCGCCGCGAAGTACAGGTCGCAACGCCCGTCCCCGTCCACGTCGCCCAGCGCAACCCCGGACCCGTTCAGCAGGTTCAGGTTCCTGCCGTATGCCTCCGGCGAGACGCGGTTCCTGAACGTCACGCCCGCGCCAGCCGCATCCACCAGGTCGAAGCCGACCCCTCCCGCGCCCGCACCCGCCAAGGACTCCGCAGCCGGCGCCGCGTGCAGCCACGACGACGCGGCGCACGCCACCCACGCCGCCCCTCGCAGCGCAAGCCCAGCCGCTCCCGCCCACTTCAGCCCTCGCCTCATCGCCTCCGTTGGTTGACCAGCAACAACCCGTTCACGCCGTTCGTGCGCCATGCCGTCGCGAGACCCGGCGGTATCTCCACGGCCGGCGGCCCCTCGCAAAAGCTCCCAAGCAGCACGTCAAGGTCCCCGTCCCCGTCCACGTCCCCCGCGTCCATCGTCAGCCATCGCCCCAAGGTCGCCCCCGGGATCGTCTCGCGCCCAAACCTCCACGCCCCCTCGTTCCTCAACAGCAGGAACGACTCCTCCGGCGCGCGCCGGTAGTCAGGGAAGAACGAGATCGCCGCAACGTCGAGGTCCCCGTCCCCGTCGAAGTCCCGGGCCAACGCCTTGAACGCCCCGTGCACCGGATGAAACCATGCCTCGGCAAGGCGCATGCCGCCGTCGTTCCGGAAGACCCGCACCCCATGGTAGGCCTTGAACGGCGAGGGATACTCCCCGTTGTCCCCATTGCTCATCACCACGTCGAGGTCCCCGTCGCCGTCCATGTCCACCGACTCGAAGTGGACCGCCCCAAACACGGGATGGAATTGCAGAAGGATGCGCGCCGAGAAATCACCATGGCCGTCGTTCTCAAGCAGAACCAGCTGCTCCTGCGCCTGGGCCATCAATACCAGCAGGTCCACGTCGCCGTCGCCATCCACGTCTCGCGTCTCCGTGCACGCCGCACCCGGCCGCCCGAGAATCTCGTGCGCGCGCCACCCGCCTCCCGGCAGGCCCTCGTGCCATGACAGGCGCCCGAGCTGGTTTCCAAACCCGTTCACCACAAGGTCCGTCCGTCCATCGCCGTTCAGGTCGCACGGAAGGCTCATCACCGGCCGTCCCAGCCCCTCCACCCATGCATCCGTCGCCCCATCGGTCCTCAGCCGAACCACCCTTCCGGCCAGGACGTCCGACGGGAACACGCTGCCGATCAACGTCACGGCCCACAACCCCTCACCTCGCCATGCGTGAACCGCCGCCCCCCCCAGCCCCCATGCCCCCAACAGTCTGCCGTCCGCCCCAAACCGATGCACGGCGCCCGTCCCGGCGTCCGCCAGCCATGCCTCGCCTCCCTGCGCGCTGAGCGAGGCCAGAGTGGAACGCGGCACGGCCCCCGGGATCGTCAGCGGTCGCGCCACGAACTGGACCGTGGGTGCTGCCGGTGGTCGCGGTGCCTCCAACCCCACGGCCCGAGCCGGCGCCCGCGCCGAATAATAGCGGCCGATCGCCTGCCATTCCTCCCTCGTCACCACCGGCCCGGGCGGGTACACGCCCGATTCCTCCAGACGCTCCCCATCCGGCCGCCCCTCGGTCCTGAGGCGAGCCACCCCCATGTACGGGGCCATCTTCCTCAACGCGTGCTGCTCCCATGTCCTCCGGTCCAGCAACCCCGGCTCGGGAAACACATGGCACGCCGCGCAATGCTGCCGGGCAAGGGCTTCGCCACGCTCCAGCTCGTCCGCTTCCCATGCCGCCAACCGCACCGACACCAACCCGGCCAGCGCCATCCACAACGCCGCCCGTCGGACACCCTCGCGCAACCAACCTGCAACCTCGCTCCTTTTCAATCGGGAAAACGCCATCATCCAAGCCTCGTCGGGAACCACACGAGTCCACCTTGCCCGTCCTGTTGCCCATGGAAAATCCCAGAGTTCGCCCGTTGACCTTTCATCCCGAAATTGGGGGTCGTAAATCGAGTGCTCACTCATGGACCTTCGCCACCGCCCACCTCGGACTCGCAAGGCATGATCCGTCTGCGTCCATCCTCGGACTCGTGCATCGGCAGCATGGAATGGATGGCCCCTCACGGATCCCGGTTGGAGGACCCGGCCGGGCGCTCGTCCCCTCCGCTCCAGTTGGCCCCGCCCTCCCTCGTGGAACCGCTCCTCGCCCCTTCCACCTACCCCGTGCATCGAGCTCGGCTTTGGGTCACCCGCCGTGCATCAAGGCCCAACTCAAGGAACTCCTTCCTCATGCACCCCCCTACCAACGAGTCCTCGCACACGGCCGCCATGAAGGAACAAATGATCAAGGCAAGGAGCTTCCCAGACGAAACGGCCTTCGGATGTGCCTGAAAGAACGGGCTCGGCGCCTGGCGCTCATGTCACAATACATGGGACCAACAAAAACATGAATCAACCGCGTCGAGACTGTCGATCCCCAGCCACCTTCTCAGCCGCGTTACGGGCCACGCCCCTTCCGGGATGGCAAGGGTGCGTGATTTCCAAACCGACGCCGATCCCCATGCCACTCGGGACAACCCTCCTCCCATGCCATCAAACCCCGGCCTGCCGAATGTGGCATGGCTGGTTTTGTACCAAGGCCGGACACGGGTCCCACACATGGCCCGCAATGCAATCCCTTGCCGGATGCTCCCCGTACCACCCTGAAACGGCTCTCATTCGTCGGTGCCCGGTTCAACAAGCGCCTCGCACCACAACCAAAAGGGGTGCATGACCAAGGTCATGCACCCCCACGTCGTCAGCACTCCAACCCGGAGCCTCGCGCCACCCAGCAACCCCTACCCGGCAATGTCCGTCGCCTCCGTGTTGGCAGCGGCTGAAGCCTCGACCAAATCGAAGCCCGCCTCCTCGACCTGCGATTCCACCAACGAGCGCACGTCGATGTCCCGGTGCCCATGGAAGCCCGTGCCAGCAGGGATGATGTGGCCCATGATGACGTTCTCCTTGAAACCGCGAAGCGCATCGCTCTTGCCCAAGGTCGCCGCCTCTGTCAGCACGCGCGTCGTGTCCTGGAACGACGCCGCGCTCAGGAAGGACTCGGTTTCGAGGGATGCCTTCGTGATCCCAAGCAGGACCGGCTCGCCCTCGGCAGGCTTGCCACCCATCTTCTCCACGCGCGCGTTCTCGTCCTCGAAGGCTACCTTGTCAATTTGCTCGCCCCAGAGGAAGACCGTGTCGCCAGGCTCCTTGATGCGCACCTTCTTGAGCATCTGACGGATGATGACCTCAATGTGCTTGTCGTTGATCGTCACACCCTGCAAACGATAGACCTCCTGGATCTCGTTCACCAAGTGCTCCTGCAATTCCTGCGGACCACACACGTCTAGGATCTCGTGGGGTACAACAGGACCATCCGTGAGCTGCTGGCCCTTCTTAACGAAGTCACCCTTGTACACGATGATGTGCTTTCCAATCGGGATCAGGTGCTCCTCCTCCTGGCCGGTCTGCACATCGCGAACGATCACGCAACGCTTGCCGCGAACCGACGGACCGAAGTCCACCGCCCCGTCGATCTTGGCAATCTCGGCCGCATCCTTCGGGCGGCGTGCCTCGAAAAGCTCCGCCACGCGCGGCAAGCCTCCCGTGATGTCCTTCGTCTTCGACGCCTTGCGAGGCGTCTTCGCAAGCAATGCGCCAGCGCCAATCGTGTCGCCCTCGACCACGACAAGGTGCGCCCCGGCTGGAATCGGATACTGCGCGATCGCATCCCCCTTGGCATCCTCGAGTATGATGGTCGGGTGCAGGTCTTCCTTGTGCTCAATGATGACCATGTCCTCCGTGCCCGTCGCCTCGTCCACCTCCTGCTTCATGGTCACGCCCTCGATGATGTCGAGAAACTTGACCCGGCCGCCCTTCTCGCAGATCACCGGCACGTTGTATGCATCCCATTCCACGAAGACCGTACCCTTGGTCACCTTGCCCCCGTCCGGAATGGATACCACCGACCCAATCACGATCGGATGCGTCTCCAGCTCCTTCCCCTCCGCCGAGTAAATCGACAGCGTGCCGTTCTTGTTCAACACGATGCTGTTGCCATCGTCCAAGCTTACCACCCTAAGCTCGTTGTATCGCACGACGCCGTCGTGCTTCGACTTGATCTGCGGTTGCTTGTATGTCTGCGAAGCCACGCCGCCGACATGGAAGGTACGCATCGTCAGCTGGGTGCCAGGCTCGCCAATTGACTGAGCAGCGATGATGCCCACCGCCTCGCCAGCCTTCACCATCCGACCGGTCGCAAGGTTCCGCCCGTAGCACTTCGCACACACCCCATGCTTCGTCTCGCACGTCAAGGCCGACCGAATCTTGACCTTCTCGATCCCAGCGCGCTCGATCGACTTGGACTTCACCTCGTCGAACTCCTCGCCGGCCGCAATGATGCATACCTTGAGGTCCGACGGGTCATGGATGTCCTCCGACGCGTAGCGGCCAAAGATCCGCTCGCTTATCTTCACGACCTCCTCCTCGCCCTCATAGATGGAGGACACGTAGATGCCGTTGGAGGTCCCGCAGTCGATCTGCCGGACAATCACGTCCTGCGCCGCATCCACGAGCTTGCGCGTCATGTAACCAGAATCGGCCGTCTTCAACGCCGTGTCAGCAAGGCCCTTCCGGGCGCCGTGAGTCGATATGAAGTACTCCAATACGGTCAGGCCCTCCCGGAAGCTCGACAAAATTGGCTTCTCGATAATCTCGCCCGACGGCTTGGCCATCAGGCCGCGTAGCCCGGCCAACTGCCGGACCTGCGCCTTGTTGCCCCGCGCACCGGAGTCCACCATCAGGTGAACCGGGTTGTATTCACGCTTTCCTTGGTTGTTCTGCAACGTCTTCAGCATCACCGCGCCAATCTGGTCCGTGCAGTGCGTCCAGATGTCGATCACCTTGTTGTATCGCTCCTGGTTCGTAATGACGCCCTTCCTGTGCTGCTTCTCGACGTCGCCAATCTGCTTCATCGCGTTCTCGATCTCCTTCTCCTTCTCGCCAGGCACGATCATGTCGTCGATGCCAATCGAAACGCCCGCGCGCGTCGCCTCCGCAAACCCGATCTCCTTGAGCTTGTCCAGCGTCTGGACCGTGCGCTCATGGCCGCAGATCTTGTAGCAGTTGAAGATGATCTCGCCAATCACCGACTTGCCTACCGGCTTGTTCACAAAGCCAAGCTCCGCCGGCCAGATCTCCGAGAACAAAACCCGGCCCACCGTCGTCTCGATCAGCTTCGATGTCGCATCCCCGTACCGCGTCTCCCGCCCAGCGTCCGGGTTCGCCAGCAATATCCGGTCGTGCGTCTTCAACGCCCCGTCGTCGTGCGCGAAAATTACCTCCTGCTTGCTTCCGAACAGCATCAGCCGCTCCCTCTCCCTGCGCGCCTTCCGAGGTTCCGCGGTCAGGTAATAGCAGCCCAACGTGATGTCCTGCGTCGGCGTCATGATCGGCTTGCCACTCGACGGGCTAAAAATGTTCAACGGCGCCATCATCAACAACCGCGCCTCCATCTGCGCCTCCACAGACAAAGGCACGTGCACCGCCATTTGGTCACCGTCGAAGTCCGCATTGTATGCCGTGCATACCAACGGGTGAATCCGGATCGCCTCGCCCTCGATCAACACAGGCTCAAATGCCTGGATCGAAAGGCGATGCAGCGTCGGCGCTCGGTTCAGCAGGACCGGATGCCCCTTGGTCACTTCCTCCAGGATGTCCCAAACCTCCGGAGACTGCCGCTCGATCATCTTCTTCGCCGATCGTACCGTGTGAACGTATCCTAGCTCCTTCAGCCGCCTGATGATGAAAGGCTCAAACAAGACCAACGCCATCTTCTTCGGAAGACCACATTGGTTCAGCTTCAACTCCGGCCCGATCACGATCACCGAACGGCCAGAATAGTCCACGCGCTTGCCCAGCAAGTTCTGGCGAAAACGACCGGACTTGCCCTTCAGCATGTCCGACAGTGACTTCAACGCACGATTGCCCGCTCCCGTCACCGCACGACCATGACGGCCGTTGTCGAACAATGCGTCCACTGCCTCCTGGAGCATCCGCTTCTCGTTCCGGATGATAACCTCCGGCGTCTTCAACTGAAGCAGGTTCTTCAGTCGGTTGTTCCGGTTGATGACCCTGCGGTACAAGTCATTGAGGTCCGATGTTGCAAACCGGCCGCCTTCCAACGGCACCAACGGGCGAAGGTCCGGCGGGATCACTGGCAACACCGTCAGAATCAACCACTCGGGCCGCATGTTGGACTTCGCAAAGCCCTGGAACAGCTTGATCCGCTTGGCGATCTTCTTGCGGTTCTGCTTCGACTTCGTCTCCGTCATCGCCACCTGGAGCTCGTCGATCGTCTTCTGAAGATGGGTCCGCGCCAAGGCGTCCCGGACGGCCTCCGCACCCATCTTCGCCACGAATGCATCGGTCCCGTACGTCTGCCGGGCCTCCCGATACTCGTGCTCAGACAGGAGCTGGTTGAGCTGCAACGGCGTGTTGCCCGGGTCGATCACAAGGTAGTCCTCGTAATAGATCACCCGCTCAAGGTTCCGCGCCGTCATGTCCAACATCAGGCCGATGCGGGATGGCATGCACTTGAAGAACCAGATGTGCGAAACAGGCACCGCAAGCTCGATGTGCCCCATCCGCTCGCGCCGCACCCTCGCCAGGGTAACCTCCACACCGCAACGGTCGCAGACAACGCCCCGGTGCTTGATGCGCTTGTACTTCCCGCATGAACACTCCCAATCCTTCACCGGACCAAATATACGCTCGCAGAACAACCCGCCCTTCTCGGGCTTGAAGGTCCGATAGTTGATCGTCTCCGGGTTCTTCACCTCGCCCTTCGACCATGAACGGATGATTTCGGGCGAGGCCAATTGGATCGCCACATGATCGACTAGGTTGACCTTGTCGAGACCCAGCAGCTCCCGGGCCGTCTCCTTGGATGGCATCATGATGTTTTCCTTCGTCAGGACGTTTCGTTGGGGGTGGAAATCAAAGCGACGCAAGCAACGACGCCGGGCTCGGCGGCGCGTCCGAGGGGTTGGAATAGCCCACCTTCACGTCAAGGCCAAGGGATTGCATCTCCTTCACCAGCACGTTGAACGACTCGGGGATGCCCGCTTCCAGCGAGTTGTCTCCCTTCACGATGCTCTCATAGATCCGCGTGCGGCCTTGCACGTCGTCGGACTTGACCGTTAGCAGTTCCTGCAGCGTGTACGCGGCGCCGTAGGCCTCCATGGCCCACACCTCCATCTCGCCGAAACGCTGCCCGCCATACTGCGCCTTGCCTCCCAAGGGCTGCTGCGTCACCAGGGAATAAGGCCCCACGGCACGCGCATGGATCTTGTCCGCCACGAGATGGCCCAGCTTCATCATGTAGATGTAGCCCACCACGATTTCCTGGTCGAAGGGCTCGCCAGTCCGCCCATCGTAGAGATGCACCTTCCCATGCTCCGGCAACTCGGCATCCTTGAGGTACCCCCGAACCTTGCTCTCACGGATGCCATCGAACACGGGCGTCGCTATCTTGATCCCAAGCAACTTGCACGCCCATCCCAGGTGGGTCTCAAGCAGCTGGCCCACGTTCATGCGGGATGGAACACCCAAGGGATTCAGGACGATCTCCACGGGCGTCCCGTTCTGGAGGAAGGGCATGTCCTCCTCTGGCACGATCCGCGCCACCACGCCCTTGTTGCCATGGCGTCCCGCCATCTTGTCGCCGACCGACAACTTTCGCTTCGAGGCAATGTACACCTTGACCTGCTTCACGATGCCAGAGTCCACCTCCTCGCCCGCCTCCATCCGCTCCACCTCCTCGTCCTGCTGCACCTGCAAGTCCTCGAACTTCTTCTTAAACTGCCCGATGATCTCGTTGATCTTGTTGCGGATCGGAGAGGGGTCGATCTCGATCCGGTCATAAACCCCGGCAAGCTTCTTCAGGAGCGTCTTCGTGATCTTTCGATTCGCGGGAATGATGATCTCGCCCGTCTCGCTGTTCACCACGTCCAACGGGATCTTCTCCCCGAGAAGGATGTTGGACAACGCATCCGTCAGTTGCTCCAGCAACTCGTCGCGCTTCGCCTTGTAGCCATCCTCGACTTCCTTCTGCGCCTTCTTGGGCTGCTCCTTGCCCCCGGCGTCCTTCTTCGCCGAACGTACGCCCTCGGCCTTGGATGACACCTTGACATCCATCACGATGCCATACGTGCCAGACGGCACCTTCAGCGACGTGTCCTTAACATCGGCGGCCTTCTCGCCAAAGATCGCGCGCAGCAACCTTTCCTCGGGCGCCAGCTCCGTCTCGGACTTCGGGGTGATCTTGCCCACCAAGATGTCCCCGGGCTTTACCTCCGCCCCAATTCGAATCACCCCGTCGAGGCCAAGGTTTTTCAGCGCTTCCTCCCCAAGGTTCGGGATGTCCCGGGTGATCTCCTCGGGCCCCAGCTTCGTGTCCCGCGCCACCACCTCGAACTCGTCGATGTGGATCGACGTGAAGATGTCCTCCTTCACGATCTTCTCGGAGATTAGGATCGCGTCTTCGAAATTGTATCCGTTCCATGGCATGAACGCGACCAGCACGTTCCGACCCAAGGCCAGTTCCCCACCGGACGTGCAAGGCCCGTCCGCAAGCACTTGGCCCTTTTTCACGGCATCACCCTTGCCTACCAAGATCTTCTGGTTGATGCACGTCGCCGCGTTCGACCGCATGAACTTCCGGACTGGATAGACCCAAACGCCATCCCCGGGGGAATGCCTAAGCTTCTTCTTCCCCTCCGGCAGCCTCCCGTCCTTGGTGATGATGATCTGGTTGCCGTTCACCGAAGCCACCTTGCCGGCATCGTCGGCGACGATGACCGCCCGGGAATCACGCGCCACCCGGTCCTCAAGCCCCGTAGCCACCAATGGAGCCTCCGTGACCAGCAGGGGCACGCCCTGCCTCTGCATGTTCGAACCCATCAACGCACGATTCGCATCATCATGCTCAAGAAACGGAATCAGGCCCGCCGCCACCGACACCAACTGCTTCGGCGACACGTCCATGTAGTCCACCTTGTCCGGTTCCACGTCGATGAAGTCACCCTTGTTCCGGCACGTGACCCGGTCGGTCGTGAAGCGTCCCTTCTCATCGATCGGGGCATTGGCCTGCGCGATGGTGAATCCCTCCTCGCGATCACCCGTGAGATACTCGATCTGCTCCGTAACCCGGCCAGCGACCACCTTGCGATAGGGCGTCTCGATGAACCCGAAATCGTTCACCCGCGCATAGGTCGCCAACGACGCGATCAGGCCGATGTTGGGACCCTCGGGCGTCTCGATCGGGCAAATCCGGCCGTAGTGCGACGGATGAACGTCCCGAACCTCAAACCCGGCACGGTCCCGGCTCAATCCCCCGGGCCCAAGCGCAGACAGGCGACGCTTGTGAGTTAGCTCGGCCAACGGGTTGATCTGATCCATGAACTGGCTGAGCTGCGACCGCCCAAAAAAGTCACGCACCACGGCCGACAGCGCCTTGGGATTGATCAGCTTCTGCGGCGTCATTGTGTCCATGGTGCCGTCGAACAGGGTCATCCGCTCCTTCACCAACCGCTCCGTCCGCGCCAAGCCAACCCGGCATTGGTTGGCAAGCAACTCGCCCACCGTGCGGATGCGCCGGCTCCCAAGGTGGTCGATGTCGTCGAGGCTCCCCTCGCCCTTCTTCAGGCGCAGGAGATACTTGGTCGCCTCAAGCAAGTCCCGGCCTCGCAGGATCCGGTCCTCGCCGTCGTCCTTGAACCCAAGCTTTTGGTTGATCTTGTACCGGCCCACGCGCCCGAGATCATACCTCTTCGGGTCGAAGAAAAGTCGCTTGATCAGCGCCCTGGCGTTCGCCGCAGTCGGGGGGTCGCCCGGACGCAGCCGGCGATAGATGTCCTTCAACGCCTCCTCGGCGTTCTTGGTCGGGTCCTTCTTCAGGCACTTGATGACGATCCCATCATCAATCGACGTGTCCACAACCCGTATCTTGCTGATGCCCAAGTCGGCGATCTGGCGCACCACCGCCTTCGACAAAGGTTCGAAGGCCCGCGCTACCACAAGCGACTTGTCGTGGTCCACCGCGTCCTCCACCAGGACCTTGTTCTGGATGTCCTCGAGCTTCTCCGCATCTCGGACGGACATCTCCCTGATGGTGTAAAACAAGTTCAGGATGTCGCTGTCCGTGCCAACCTTCTGGGTGTCCGCCTTCGTGTCGGGGGCCAGCAACCGTGCCTCCTGCAACGTAAACAAAGCCCGGAAAAACGTCGTCGTGAGGAACTTCCGCCGCCGCTTCTTGCGGTCCAAGTACACGTAGAGAAGATCGCTCGTGTCAAACTGCGCCTCGTACCATGACCCGCGGTCCGGGATGATCCGGAATGAATGCAACATGCGCCCGTTGGGATGCTGCGTGGTCTCGAAGGCGATGCCGGGGGATCGGTGGAGTTGGCTCACGATCACGCGCTCGGCGCCGTT
Source organism: uncultured Verrucomicrobiota bacterium (assembly GCA_903925515.1). Classification (GTDB taxonomy): domain Bacteria; phylum Verrucomicrobiota; class Verrucomicrobiia; order Limisphaerales; family UBA9464; genus UBA6176. The sequence goes on along the minus strand of CAIYFP010000046.1, from coordinate 3,960 downwards.
GATCACGAACGTGCCCTGCGGCGTCATCAACGGGATCTCGCCCATGAACACTTTCTCCTCCTTCGTGACGCGCGTCTCCTCCTTCAACTGGAACGTCACATAAAGCGGAGCCCCAAACGTCAACCCCTCCCGAAGGCACTCCAGCCAGTCGATCTTCGGGGGCTGGATGTCATAGCTGTGGAAGTCGAGAACCGTCTTGCCGTCGTACGACTCTATGGGGAAAACCTCGGTGAAAACAGCCTGCAAGCCCAGGTTCTTGCGCTTCGACGGCGACACGTCCGATTGCAGGAACTCCTCGTAAGAATCCAGTTGGATTTCGATGAGGTTGGGCGGGGCGATGACTTCCTTGATCTTCCCGAAGTTGACGCGCTCGGAGCTTTTATGTGCCATTGCGACCTCGAATGATTTGCCCTCGCCTTGCGACGGGGCGTTTGACGGTGAAAACGACAATGCGACGGGTGCCTGCGCCCTGATTCATGCCACAAAGCGCCGGGACTCGTCGGACCGCCCTCTTGACCCTTTACGACGGATGGTATCGCAGATTATTCGATTGCCAATTTTGAGAGTTCGAGGATGGCCCAACGGCGCCAGAAGGCCACCGCAAGGCCATCCTCGTGTCCGAGGTCGGTAGGACTTACTTGAGCTCCACCTTGCCGCCGGCCTCTTCGAGCTTCTTCTTCGCTGCCTCGGCCTCCGCCTTCGGGGCTGCCTCCAGCACCGCCTTCGGCGCCCCCTCGACCAATGCCTTCGCCTCGGCCAAGCCCAGGCCGGCCTTGACCTCGCGGACTGCCTTGATCACGCCGATCTTCTTGTCCGCAGGAACGGAAGCAAGGACCACGTCGAAGGTGTCCTTCACTTCCGCTGGCGCAGCAGCAGCCGCGCCGGGTGCCGAAGCAGCCGCTGCCACCGCCACCGGTGCAGCTGCCGTGACGCCCCACTTCTCCTCGAGTTTCTTGACCAACTCGGCAGCCTCCAAAACGGTCAGCTTGCTCAGTTCGTCAACCAACGTGTTAATGTCTGCCATTTCTTTTGTCTTTCGTCTCGTCGGCGGAAAGGCGAGCCCGCATTGGTCCACCGCCCGTGGACCGACGATTTACCGTTGTTTTGTTTGATTCCCCGCCCTCACGCGAGGGCAGGATGGAAAGGAATGGCTAGGCCTTTTCGGCCTTCGCCTTGATGACTCGGGCCACTTGGCTGCCCGGGGTATTGATCAACGCGGCCAACTTCTGGGCGGGCGCCTGCAGCACGCCAAGGATCTTGGACTGCAACTCCGTCAGCGGGGGCAAGTCAGCGATTGCTCGAACCTCGTCAGCCTTCAAGGCTCTCGATCCAAGGTATCCAAACTGCAGCTTGGGCTTTTCAAACTCGGACTGGTAGGTCTTGATGACCTTGGCCGCCGCCGCGATGTCCTTCGGTCCGCTCACGACAGCCAACTGGCCTGCCAGGCTGTCGCCCAGATCGGCCACCCCGGCCTCCTTCGCGGCAATCCTGAAGAGGTTGTTCTTGACCACGTGTGCCTCCGCCCCGGCCCCACGCAGCCGCTTCCGTAGCTCGGAAAACTGGGCCACGGTCAGGCCGCGGTAATCCACAACGAGAAAGTAAGGGGATTGGGAGAGTCGCGTGACGTACTCCGCAGAGATGAATTTCTTTTCGACGCGCATGGCTTGGATGGGTTAGGCGTTTGCAAACTCCCGGGTATCGAGCCGAATTCCAGGGCTCATGGTGAGCGAAAGGGTGAGCGAACGAACAAATGTTCCCTTCGCGCTGGCCGGACGCGCCTTGTTCACGGCCTCGATCACCGCCCGTGCGTTCTCGAGGACCTGCTCCGGCGTGAAGTTCGCCTTGCCTACCGCAACGTGCACGTTGGCAGCCTTGTCGATCTTGAATTCCACGCGGCCCGCCTTGACCTCGCGCACCGCCTTGGCCGTGTCCTCGGTCACGGTGCCCGTCTTTGGGTTTGGCATGAGGCCCCTGGGACCTAGCACCTTGCCCAGCTTTCTCACCTCCGTCATCGCCTCGGGCGTTGCAATCGCCACGTCGAAGTCAGCCCAACCCTCGCTGCACTTGCGAATCATGTCGTCGAAGCCCACATGCTCGGCACCCGCCGCTTTCGCGGCATCCGCCGCCGCGCCGGGCTTCGCAAACACGAGGACCCTCGCGACCTTGCCAGAACCATGCGGCAGCGGAACGGTGCCGCGAACCATTTGATCGGATTGCTTTGGGTCAACCCCAAGCTGGAATGCAAGGTCAATCGTCTCGACAAACTTCGCCCTCGGGAATCGCCCAAGGACCTGGATCGCATCGGAAAGGCTGTAAACCTTCCCGGGCGCGACCTGCTCCAGCGCCTTCTTGTATCTTTTGCTTGGCATGTTTTTGCGCGGTTCTTGCGGATGCGAAGCATCCTCCCGCCATGATGTTTCTTGTTGTACGAAATCCCGGCAACCGTCCTATCCCACGACCTCGATGCCCATGCTGCGGGCCGTGCCCGACACCATCCTAACCGCCGCATCCTCGCTATTGGCGTTCAGGTCTGCGCCCTTGAGCTTCACGATCTCCAGCCTTGCTTCCGCGTGACCTTGCCGACCTTGTCCTTGTGGGGAACCTTGGAACCGGAAGCAATGCCTGCGGCCTTCTTGAGCAGGACGGATGCCGGCGGGGACTTCAGGATGAAGGTGAAGGACTTGTCCTGGTAAACGCTGATAATGACCGGAATCACCAAGCCTGCCCTGTCCTTCGTGGCGGCGTTGAACTCCTTGCAGAATGCCATGATGTTGATGCCTTGGGAACCCAGGGCGGGCCCCACCGGAGGCGCCGGGTTCGCTTGGCCCGCCGCAATCTGCAACTTTACCTCGCCTGTCTTCTTCTTAGCCATATCAACGCTTGCTCTTGCAGGGGCGGAGTGCCGCCCCAGGATTAGATTTAGTTTCGGTAAAACCTGTCGGCCTTGCGAGCAGGCTAGGCCTTTTCAACCTGCCAATACTCGAGCTCCACGGGAGTTTTTCGCCCGAAAATATCCACCGTGACCTTCAGCCGCCCCTTCTCGGGCTCCACTTCCTCGATGACACCGCTGAAGTTGAGGAACGGCCCATCATTGATCTTGACCGTCTCGCCCATGTCAAAGCTGACCTTGGGCCTCTCGACATCCTCGCTGTCCAACACCTGGGCCTTGATCGTCGAGATTTCCTCGTCCGTGACCTCCATCGGCCGCTCACCGCCCACGAAGCCGATAACACCCTGGATGTCCTTGATGAAGTACCAAGGTTTCTCCAACGGCCGAAGGCTGTCATCCAGCAACATCATGTCGATGTAAACATAGCCGGGGTGAAGCTTGCGGTTGGTCACGGTTTTCTTGCCTCCGCGCACCTCGACGACCTTCTCCATGGGGACCAATACCTCCCGGATGTAGGGCTCCATCTCGTCGGTCCGGAGCCGGCGTTGGATGCTATCCCGTACCTTCTGCTCCTGTCCGGCGAGGCAATGCAATGCGTACCAGCGATGCTTCATGGCTTCGGTGTTAATGATGGGCAATTCCGGATGCCGCGGCGCGGGCCTAGAGAAATGACCGGACAGCCTTGAGGATGACGTAGTCGGAGCCCACTGTGAACAGGCCAAGGGCGATGATGACGATAAAGACCAGCACGGTGGAGTTCCAGAGCTCATCCCGGGTTGGCCAGCTGCACTTCCGCAGTTCCTCGCGCGTCTCCGCCAAGTAGCTCGCAATCTTCGCCACCCAGCCAGCCCGCCATGCGAGGCCAAAGCCACCAAGCACCACCACTGACCAAACAGCGAGCTGAATGTAGAATTTCGTGTTCATTTCTTCGTGGCATGGCGGAGGGGGAGGGATTCGAACCCCCGGTGGGCTTTCACCCACAGCGGTTTTCAAGACCGCCGCAATCGACCACTCTGCCACCCCTCCGGATGGCTGGCAGGGCGTGAGGGACTCGAACCCCCAACCAACGG
>CAIYFP010000045.1 GCA_903925515.1 uncultured Verrucomicrobiota bacterium | reverse complement strand
CGGGGTGGGTGGGGTGGGTGGGTGGGTGGGTGGACTTTGGGGTGGGCGGGGAGTGGAGTGGGCGTGGGCTTCGAGGGCGTGGCGGATGGCCTTGGCGACGAGGCGGCGGACGGGGCCTTCCTCGCGGAACTTCACCTCGCGTTTGGCGGGATGGATGTTCACGTCCACGGCGGCGGGGTCGATGTCGAGGAAGAGGCAGCAGACGGGGAAGCGGCCTTTCATGAGGGCGGTGTGGTAGCCCTCGAGGAGGGCATGGTTGAGGCCGCGGTTCTCGACGGGGCGGCGATTGACGAAGAGGTGTTGCTCGTCGCGGGTCGCGCGGGAAACGCCGGGTGCGCCGATGAGGCCCCACAGGTGGAAGTGGCTGAGGGAATCCTCGCGGAGGACCCGGGGTGCCTCGGGGTCGGGTGCGGACTCGATTTGGGAGGTGAAGTCGATGGGAAGCCATGGGGACGAGCCACCGTGGAGGGTGCGGAGGCGGTCGTGGAGGGCCTCGAGGCGCTGGGGCATGGAGTCAGCGGGACGAGTCGGGAGTTCCCACACAAGGCGACCTTCGTTGACGAAGGAAAACCCGATGCCGGGATGGGCGAGGGCGGCGAGGGTGAGGTAGTGCTGGATGTGGGATCGCTCGGTTTCCTCGGAGCGGAGGAACTTGCGGCGTGCGGGCAGGTTGAAGAAGAGGGAGCGGACCTCGACGGAGGTGCCGGGGGGAGTGGCGCCGGCCTTGACGTCGGAGATCTTGCCGCCGTGGACGAGGATGGAGGTGCCTTCGCCGGAGGCGTCGTCACGTTCGCGGGTGACAAGGTTGAAGCGGCTGATGCTGGCGATGGAGGGGAGGGCCTCGCCGCGGAAGCCCATGGTGGTGATGGAGGCGAGGTCCTCGGCCTTGTGGATCTTGGAGGTCGCGTGACGTTCAAGGCAAAGGAGGGCGTCGTCTCGGGACATGCCGATGCCGTCGTCGGAGACACGGACGAGGCTGCGTCCGCCGGCCGCGATCTCGATGGTGATGCGGGAGGGGCGGGCGTCGATGGCGTTCTCGACGAGTTCCTTGACGACGGAAGCGGGACGTTCGACGACCTCGCCGGCCGCGATCTGGTTGGCGACGTGGTCGGGGAGGAGGCGGATGCGGTTCACGTTGGCGCCAAGTTGGCGGGGGGCGGGGCGTGCGGGCAAGCATGGCGTTGGCCATGGAATCCGGGCTTTTGCCGGGACGGGAAACCGGGCAGGGTTGGGCTTGGCGCATGGCGAACACGTTCGGTCATCTTTTTCGGATCACGACCTGGGGCGAGTCACACGGGGGAGGCGTGGGGGTTGTCATCGATGGTTGCCCGCCCGGGATGGAGTTAAGCGAGGCGGACATCCAGCCGGACCTTGATCGGCGGCGGCCGGGGCAATCGAGCATCACGACGCCGCGGAAGGAGACGGACACGGTGCGGATCCTGAGCGGGGTGTTCGAGGGGCGGACGCTGGGGACGCCGATCAGCATGATGGTGGCGAACGAGGATTTTCGCCCGGAGGCGTACGGGGAGATGGCGACGAAGTTTCGGCCATCGCATGCGGACTACACGTACCAGGTGAAGTACGGGCACCGGGCGTGGCCTGGTGGAGGGCGGACGAGCGCGAGGGAGACGATCGGGCGTGTGGCGGCCGGGGCGGTTGCCAAGAAGGTGTTGTCCCGGCGTTGGGGGGTGGAGGTGCTGGCGTGCGTGACGCGGGTCCAGGACATCGAGGCGGAGGTGGACCCGGAGACGGTCCGGGCGAAGGACGTTGAGGCGAACATCATCCGGTGCCCGGACGCGGGGGTGGCGGCGCGGATGGTGCAGTTGATCGAGCGAAGGCGGTCGGAGGGGGATTCGGTTGGGGGGATTGTGCTTGGGGTGGCGCGGGGGGTGCCGGTGGGGTGGGGTGAGCCGGTGTTTGACCGGCTTGAGGCGGACCTTGCGAAGGCGATGCTGAGCTTGCCAGCGAGCAAGGGGTTTGACGTCGGGTCAGGTTTCGGGGGCGTGGGGATGACGGGGCGCGAGCACAACGACGCGTTCCGCGCGGTGGACGGGCGGGTGCGGACGACGACCAACCGGAGCGGGGGAATCCAAGGGGGCATCTCGAACGGGGAGACGGTCTATTTCCGGGTCGCGTTCAAGCCTGTGGCGACCGTGATGCACGAGCAGGACACGGTGGACGCCGAGATGCGCAACACGACGTTGAAGGGGCGCGGGAGGCATGATCCGTGCGTGTTGCCGAGGGCGGTGCCGATGGTGGAGGCGATGACGGCGTTGGTGCTGCTGGATCATGGGATGCGGCACGAGGCGCAATGCGGGCGGGCAGGGATGGTGATGTCGGGGCGGGGCGGGTGATTGGATTCGTGGGGGCAGGATGACCGAAACGGGACATGGCACGGGAATGGAATGCGGGGCAGCGAGGCGTGATTTTGACAAAACGGCGACCGGCAACACGATTGGCGCGGGCGGTGCTGGTTGGGCGATGAAGGCGATCCGGACATGAGGAAAGGAACCAAGATGGGCAGGGCTAGCGGCACGAGGGGGTCGGTGGGCGTCGGCATGTTGATCATTCTGGCGTTGGGCCTGTGCGGCTTGTGCGCGGTGCAGTGGGTGCGCGAGACGCGGCTTCGGGTTCGCGTGGACGAGCTCCAGGGCGAGCGGCAGAAGCTCAACGACGAGAAGGTGGCCGTGGAGGCGCAGGGCAAGCGATTGCAGGAGGACATCCAGCGCATCGAGAAGGAGCGGTCGGACCTGATGAGGAACGCGGAGACGAACAACGCCCAGATGGTCCGGATGCGAGTGGACTTGCAGAGGGCGAACCTCTCGTTGGAGCAGACGAACAAGGTTTTGGCGATCTATGTCGAGGGCCTGAGGAAGGCCAACGACGCGATTCGGCAGCAGAACGATGGGGTGACGAAGCTCAAGGCGGACTACACGAAGCTGGTGGAGGACCGGAACCAGATCGTGGGCAAGTTCAACGACCTTGCGAAGCAACACGAGGGCACGGTGAAGCAATTCAACGAGCTGATCGACAAGTGGAACACGCAGCAGGAGCAGTTGAAGGCCGAGGCGGACAAGCAGGCGAAGCAGGACAAGAAGTAGGCCGGGAAAGCCGGGGGGGATGGGGTCAGGGGCCGCGAAGGCTAGCCTTGCCCGGACCCGGGTGGGGCGGGTTGGGGAAGGAGCCTTGGGGGCGGGGTCGCGAGGGGAAGCCAAAGGCGGAGGATCGTGCCTTGGCCCACGTTGCTGGAAACCTCGATGCGGCCGCCGTGGGCGCGGAGGATGCGTTGGACGACGAGGAGGCCGAGGCCCGAGCCCTTTTGCTTGGTGGTGTGAAAGGGCTCGAAGAGCCGGGAGAGCCGGTCCGGGGGGATGCCACAACCGCTGTCGGCCACGGACAACCAGACGGCGTCGGGCCCGGTGCCGGAGGAGAGGGATAGGGATCCGCCCGGTCCCATGGCCTGCATGGCATTCTTGATGAGGTTCACGAGCACCTGCTTGAGCTGGGCTGGGTCGAATCGAGCGTCTGGCAGGGCCTTGGCGAGCGATTCGCGTACCATGATGCGGCGATTTTCCAGCTCGGGGCGCAGCAGGTCTAGCGTGGCCCGTGCCACCTCGTTGAGGTCGCCCTCGCGCAGCCGTGGCGGGGTGGGCCGGAGGGCATGGAGGAACTCGGTGACGATGTAGTCGAGGCGTCCGATCTCGCCTTGGGCGACGCCGAGGTACTTCTCGACGCGGTCGAGGACCTCGCCGACGTCGGCGGAGTCGGGGCGGGTGCGGGGGCGGCGTCCCTTGCCGGGAGGGGTGGCGAGCCCGGAGAGGAGTCGGAGCTTGCGGAGGTCGCGCTCGACGAGCTGGAGATGGATGTGGAGGGCGTTGAGTGGGTTGCCGATCTCGTGGGCAACGGAGGCGGCGAGGAGGGTGAGGGCATGGACGCGTTCGCTTTCCACGGCCTCGTGGGTGCGTTGGCGAGCCTCGGTGGCATCGTGAAGGATGAGGGCGAGGCCTTGGCGGGCCGGGGAGGCAGGCGGGCCGAGCTCGATGGGGGCCGTGTAGAGGCGGAGGTAGCGCGGGCGCGGGAACTGGACCTCGAACTCGGTGCGGCGGACGGGTGGCTCGGCGTCAAGGCTGGCTTCGGGCGAGAGGAGGCGTTGCCAGTCCAGGTCAGGCAGGTAGCGATCGATGGGTGCGCCGTCGGCGGCGTCGTCCGGCAGGCCGAGGAGGCTGGAGGCCTGGGAGTTGAAGTAGGCGATGCGGCCGAAGGCATCGACGACGACGACGCCCTCCTCGATGGCATGGAAAAGGGTTTCGAGGAGGGAACGTTCGCGGGCGAGGCGCTGGACCACGGACTGCAGGCCCTCGGCGCCGATCCGGTCCATGCGGCCAAGGACCTTGTCGAGGAAGGTCGAGCGAGGTGCGCGCTTTCGTTTCACAGCCATTTCTTGCGACGGAAGTAGAGGAGCGTGGCGGCGGTGCTGACGACGGTGAGGAGGAGGGCGTAGAGGTAGCCCCAGCGCCAGTCGAGCTCGGGCATGTTCTTGAAGTTCATGCCGTACCATGTGCCCACGATCATGAGCGGGGTGGTGATGGCGGTGATCATGGTGAGCACCTTGACGACCTCGCCGGTGCGGTTGGAGGAGACGTTGAGGTATACCTGGAGGATGCCGGAGAGGGAGTCCGAGTAGGACTGGGCGCGCTCGCCGATGTGGAACAGCCCGTCATAGACGTCCCGGTAGTACGGGACGAGGTGCCCCCGGATGAGCTTGAACTCGCCGCGCGCGAACCGGGCAAGGACGTCGCGTTGCGGGCCGATGATCTGGCGCAGGTGCAGCACCTCCTTCTTCACCCCGATGAGCTTCTGGAGGATGTCGGGCCCGGGGTTTTGGAGGACCTGCGTCTCAAGGTCGGCAATCTCGAGGCTGAGTTCCTCCAGCGCGGGTCGGTAGTTCTCGACGAGGGAGTCGAGGAGGGCATGTGCGACGCGATCGGGGGCGCGGGCGACGTGCACGGTGCTCTTGAGGCAGCGTTCCTCGACGATTTGGACGGACCGCAGCGGCACGGCGTGGAAGGTCACGAGGAAGTTGCGGCCGAGGAAGAAGTTGAGCTCGCTCGTCGCGAACGCGCCGTCCTTGCGGCTGTAGTCCACGGCATGGATGACCATGAAGAGGTAGGGCGCGAAGCGGTCGTCCTCCTTGGGCTCGTACGTGTCAACCTTGGGCGACGGGCTGACGTGGATGCAGTCGTCCACGGAGAGGGGATGGAAGTGGAAGACGCCGTCGAGGATGCGGCGTGCCTCCTCGGGCGACGAGTCCTCGAGGTCCACCCAGAGGAAGAGGTTGGTGTCCGCCAGCAACGAGGGCATCAGGAACATCTCGATGTCCCTGCTGTGCAACCGTCCCTGCGTGGTGAAGGCAAACGACCGGATCATGCGCCCGTGGCCGGCAAGGTAGGGCAATCCGGCCCCCGCCGGGAAGAACTCGTTCGAGGACGGCATGGCGAGGGCCGGGCGAGGGCGTGCGCCCGGGGGGCCTGGGGGCTGGTGTCGTGTCTCCCTCCCTCGCCGGGATGGGATTGGCTCAGGAACGCCCCGGGGCGTGGCGTGAGGACGAGTCCTCCCCGCGGCGGCCCGTGACGGACGAGCGGCGAAACCCCGGG
>CAIYFP010000044.1 GCA_903925515.1 uncultured Verrucomicrobiota bacterium | reverse complement strand
TGATTTTGGGAAACCCCAGCGAAACCAGTGAAACAGCCTCTACAACTGCGGAACTTGGGCTAAGGCTGGCATGGGCCGGCCCGGGTCGTAGGACGGGTGCCCCATACGCGGTAGCCTTGGTCTGCTCCATCGCCGCATCAGGGGAACCGGGCACCATGGACGGCCCGCGAAGACTCGGGTCCACGGACACGATCCGCCGACACGAAAAGATTCTCTTTTTCGTTTATTTCGTGCCTCACGCCACGCCGCCAGACTCGAACGTCTTCCCCCGCATCCAGCCCGCCCGGCTGCCCAAGGCATCCCGCGACGCCCGCAGGTCCCAGCTCAGCCCCGCAGCTTCACCAGCAGGTCCTTGCTTTCCACCGTCTCGCCCAACGCCACGTGCACCCCCTCCACCACCCCATCCACGGGCGCCGTCACCGTCGTCTGCATCTTCATCGCCTCCATCATCAGCAGCTTGTCACCCTTGCTCACCTTCTGCCCCACCGTCGCCGACAACGCCGCCACCAACCCCGGGATCGGCGCCCCAACCTGCGTCGGGTCCGCATGGTCCGCCTTCGGACGCACCCTAGCCTGCGGCGCCACCTTCTTGTCCGTGATGTACGCCTCGCGCGTGATGCCGTTCAGCTCGAACGCCACCGTCCGGCGCCCGTCCTTGTCCGGCTCGCCCACCGTCACCAGCTTGATGATCAGCGTCTTGCCCTCCTGGATGTTGACGCTGATCTCCTCGCCCAGCCTCAGCCCGTAAAGGAATGCCGTCGTGGGCAGCACCGACACGTCGCCGTTCTCCCGTTGCTGCCGCGCAAACTCCGCGAACACCTGCGGGTACATCAGGTGCGAGTACAGGTCGTCGTCCGACGCCGCCCGCTTCATCTTCGCCGACACCTCCTCGCGGATCTTGTCCAACGCGGCCGGGGCCGCCACCGAGCCCGGCACCACCCCGCGCTCGAAGTTCCGCCTCGCCTCCGCATGCCGCTTCTCCCCAAGCACCACCCGAGACACCGCCTCAGGCCATCCGCCCGGCGGCCATCCCAGCCCCCCCGACAACATGTCCACCACCGACTCCGGGAATGGCGTGACGCCCGGCTCAAGGTTGACCACGTCGGCCGGGCGGATGCCGCGGCTGAACAGGAACAGGGCCATGTCACCCGCCACCTTCGACGATGGCGTCACCTTCACGATGTCCCCGAACAATTGGTTCACCTCGGCGTACGTCCGCGCGATCTCGGGCCAACGATGCGACACCCCCATGCTCGCCGCCTGCTCCTTCAGGTTCGTGTACTGCCCGCCCGGCATCTCGTGCAGGTACACCTCCGCCGACCCCGTCCTCGGCGCCGTGTCGAAGGGCGCGTAAGTCTCCCGCACCTTTTCCCAGTAGTCCGACAACTCCCCAAGCACCTCCGGGTCCAGCTTGGTGTCGCGCGGCGTGTGCTCCAGCGCGGCGACGATGGAGTTGAGGTTCGGCTGCGACGTGCTGCCGGACATCGATGCAATCGCAAGGTCCACCACGTCCACGCCGGCCTCGCTCGCGTTCAAAACCGCCGCCGCCTGCACGCCCGACGTGTCGTGCGTGTGGAAGTGAATGGGGATTCCCACCTCCTCCTTCAAGGCCCTCACAAGCTTGCGCGCCGCCAAAGGACGGCACAGGCCCGCCATGTCCTTGATCGCAAGCATGTGCGCCCCCATCCGCTCCAGCTCCCTCGCAATCCCCACATAATATTTCAAGGGGTACTTGTCCCGCGCCGGGTCGAGGATGTCGCCCGTGTAGCACACCGCACCCTCGCAGATCGACCGCGTCCCCTGCACCGCCTCCATCGCCACCCGCAGGTTCGGAAGGTAGTTCAACGAGTCGAAGATGCGGAAGATGTCCATGCCCGACGCCGCCGCATGCCGCACGAACCCCGCCACCACGTTGTCCGGGTAGTTCGAGTAGCCCACCGCGTTGGATCCGCGAAACAACATCTGGAAGCAAATGTTCGGGATCCGCTCCCGCAGTTGCCTCAGCCGTTCCCATGGGTCCTCCGACAGGAACCGCATCGTCGTGTCAAACGTCGCCCCGCCCCACATCTCCAGCGAAAACAACCCCGCCCTCGCGTCCCCCAGCCGCCGCGCAATCGAGTCGGCGCACGCCAGCATGTCGTACGTCCGGACCCGCGTCGCCATCAACGACTGGTGCGCGTCGCGGAAAGTCGTGTCCGTCACCAGCAGCCGCCTCTGCTTCGCCACCCATTCCGCAAACCCGCGCGGCCCCAGCTCCAGCAGCAGGTCGCGCGTGCCCCTCGGCATCGGGCCCGAAACGTCCACCCTCGGCGCCACCGCCGCCTCGAACGGCCGCGCGGGCTTGTACCCCTTCGCGTGCGGGTTGCCATTCACGATCACGTTCCCAAGGAACCCCAGCAGCTTGCTCGCTCGGTCCTTCCTCGGCTTGAACGCAAACAACTCCGGCGTCGTGTCGATCAACGTCGTCGTCGCCTGCCCGTCCCGGAACGTTCCGTTCCCGATCACGTTCTCAAGGAACGGGATGTTCGTCTTCACGCCCCGGATGCGGAACTCCGACAACGCCCGGTGCATGCGGTCGCAAGCAAGGTGGTACGTCTGCCCGCTCGCGATCACCTTCACCAACATCGAGTCGTAGAACGGCGTGATCACCGCCCCCGAATGCCCCATGCCGCCGTCCAGCCGGATCCCAAACCCGCCCGGCGACCGGTACGCCAGCAGCCGCCCGTAGTCCGGCATGAACTTGTTCTCCGGGTCCTCCGTCGTGACGCGGCACTGGATCGCAAAACCATTCCTCGGCACGTCCTCCTGCCGCGGCATCCCCACCTCCGGCGAATGCAACGAATGCCCCTCCGCGATCCGGATCTGCGCGCGCACAAGGTCCAGCCCCGTGATCTCCTCCGTCACCGTGTGCTCCACCTGGATCCGCGGGTTCATCTCGATGAAAAACCACTCGTGCCGGTCAAGGTCGTACAGGAACTCGATCGTGCCCGCGTTGTCGTACCGGATGTCCCGCGCAATCCGCGCGGCGGCGTCGCACAGCTCGCGGATCACGCCCGGCGGCAACCCATAGCTCGGCGCCACCTCCACCACCTTCTGGTGCCGACGTTGCACCGAGCAGTCACGCTCGTGCAGGTGGATCACGTTCCCGTGCTGGTCCCCAAGGACCTGGACCTCGATGTGCTTCGCCCGCGGGATGTACTTCTCAAGGAACACCGCCGGGTTCCCGAACGCACGCCCCGCCTCCGCCTGCGCCTCGTCCAGCAATCCCGACAACTCCGACGCCTTGTTCACCACCCGCATCCCCCGGCCGCCCCCCCCAAACGCCGCCTTGATGATCAACGGGAACCCAATCGACCGCGCCACCTTCAACGCCTCGTCCCGGTCCGAAACCGGCTCTTCCGTCCCGTTCAGCACCGGAACCCCGATCCGCTTCGCCACCGCTCGCGCCGCCGTCTTGTCCCCCATCATCTCCAGCAGCTCCGGACGCGGCCCCACGAACGCGATCCCCGCCGCCCCGCAGGCCCGCGCAAACGCCGGGTTCTCCGACAGGAACCCATAGCCCGGATGGATCGCGTCCACCCCACGCGCCCTCGCCAACGCCACGATCCCGCCAATGTCGAGGTACGCCGCAACCGGCCCCTTCCCCTGCCCCACCATGTACGCCTCGTCCGCCTTGAACCGGTGCATGCAGAACCGGTCCTCCTGCGCAAACACCGCCACCGTGGGAATCCCCAGCTCCGTCGCGGCGCGGAAGATGCGGATGGCAATCTCGGAACGGTTCGCCGCCATGAGCTTCTTGAACTCACGGCGCGGACGCGGCTCGGCAACTTCAGGGCGGGGCGGCATAGCGGTGAAAGGGCGTCTTGTACCCCGCCGCCTCCCCCGGTGGCAAAGAACTTCCCCGTCCATCTGCTCGCGGCGCCATCCTCGGCTCCCCGTCGGCCACGCCTCACCCTCCCACCCTCCCACCCTCCCACCCGCCATGCCCGCGTCGCGACCTGCCCCGGCCCGGCCCGTGCCTTGGGCCTTCCCCACCCGCCCGCCCTTGATGCACCCTTCGCCCCGCGTCATGACCGAGATTCCTAAGGCCTACGAGCCGCAATCCGTCGAAGCCAAGTGGTATGAGTCCTGGGTGCATCATGGCTGCTTCACCGCAGACCCCGCACGCGTCTCCCCCACCCGCCCTGCCTACTCCATCGTCATCCCCCCGCCCAACGTCACCGGCGTCCTTACCCTCGGCCATGTCCTCAACAACACCATCCAGGACATCCTCGCCCGCAAGGCCCGCATGGAAGGCAAGGAGGTCCTCTGGCTCCCCGGTACCGACCACGCCGGCATCGCCACCCAAAACGTCGTCGAGAAAACCCTCCGGAAGGAAGGCGTCATCCGCCATCGCGACGACCTCGGCCGCGAGGCCCTCGTCGCCAAGATCTGGGAATGGAAGGAGAAATACGGCGGCATCATCCTCCGCCAGCTCCGCGCACTCGGCGCCTCCTGCGACTGGTCCCGCACCCGCTTCACCATGGACCCGGACTACTCCCGCTGCGTCCAGTCGGTGTTCGTTGACCTCTTCAACAAGGGCCTCATCTACCGCGGCAAGCGCATGGTCAACTGGTGCCCCGCCTCCCTCACCGCACTCTCCGACGAGGAGGTCGTCATGAAGGAACAGAAGGGCTTCATGTACCACTTCAACGTCGAGGTCGTCGAACACCCCGGCACCTTCCTCACCATCGCCACCACCCGCCCGGAAACCATCCCCGCCGACACCGCCGTCGCCGTCAACCCCAACGACCCGCGCTACCAGCACCTCGTCGGCAAGCACGTCTATCGCGCCCTCCCACTCGACGTGCCAAGGAATCAACGCGTCATCCCCATCATCGCCGACAACCACGTGGACTTCGAGTTCGGCACCGGCGTCCTCAAGGTCACTCCTGCCCATGACAAGGCCGACTTCGAGATCGGCCTCCGCCACAAGCTCCCCGTCATCGACGTCCTCACCCCAGACGGCAAGCTCACCGCAGACGCCGGCGCCGACCTCGCCGGTCTCGACCGCTTCGCCGGGCGCAAGAAGGCCGCCGAGCTCATGCAGGCCGCCGGTTCCCTCGTGAAGGCCGAGCCTTACTCCAACCACGTCGGGTTCAGCGAACGCGCCGATGTCCCCGTCGAGCCCCGCCTCTCCGAGCAGTGGTTCCTCCGCTACCCGTCCGTCGAGGCCTCCAAACGCTGCGTGGCCGACGCCTCCATGCGCTTCTTCCCCGACCGCTGGGCCAAGGTCTATGACCACTGGATGACCGGCATCCAGGACTGGTGCATCTCCCGCCAGCTCTGGTGGGGCCATCGCATCCCCGTCTGGTACCGCGACGGCGAGCTCCATTGCGGCCTCGACGCGCCCCAGGGCGAGGGCTGGACCCAGGACCCCGACGTCCTCGACACATGGTTCAGCTCATGGCTCTGGCCCTTCGCCACCATGGGCTGGACCGGCAGCAAGGAGTCCGACTCGAAGAATGCCGACCTCCGCGCCTTCTACCCCACCACCGACCTCGTCACCGGCCCTGACATCATCTTCTTCTGGGTCGCACGCATGATCATGGCCGGGTACGAGTACATGGGCGACCTCCCCTTCAGGAACGTCTATTTCACCGGCATCATCCGCGACAAGCAGGGCCGGAAGATGTCCAAGTCCCTCGGCAACTCGCCCGATCCCCTCGATCTCATCGCCAAGTACGGCGCCGACGCCCTTCGCTTTGGCGTCATGCGCTCCGCTCCCCTTGGCCAAGACATCCTGTTCGACGAACAGGCCGTCGAGCTCGGTCGCAACTTCTGCAACAAGCTCTGGAATGCCTGCCGCTTCCGCCAGCTCCACGCCGGCGCCACCGAGCAGGAAATCAATCCCGCCCTCCTCACCTCCGACGACCGCTGGATCCTCTCACGCCTCGACGCCGCCGTCCGCGAGGTCAACCAAGCCTTCGCCGACTACAAGTTCTCCGACGCCACCGCCACCCTCTACCGCTTCTTCTGGAGCGAGTACTGCGACTGGTACGTCGAGGCCAGCAAGCCCGTCCTCGGCATCCCCGGCGAGCCCCACTCCAACCCCGCCCGCGACGCCCTCCGCGACAACAAGCTCGCCGTCATCGACTTCGTCCTCGGCAACACCCTTCGCCTCTTCCACCCCTTCATCCCCTTCATCACCGAGGAGCTCTGGCACGGCATGGGCTTTAACAAGGACCTGCCCGCCGACCGCGGCGGCCGCACCATCCTCTTCGCCTCGTGGCCCAAGGCCCTCGACGACGACGAGCGCGCCCACTTCGGCATCACCCCGGCCGCCGAGGCCACCGCCCAGGCCCGCTTCGACCTCGTCACCCTCGGCCGCAACCTCCGCGCCCAGTCCAACGTCCCCTCCAGCAAGCGCGTCCGCTTCGTCCTCCGTTCCTCCTCCACCCTCCCGCCCGAGGAACTCGAAGTCCTCAGGGGCCTCCTCAACGCCGAGCCCCTCGACACCGTACCCCCATCATGGCAACCCCCGCGCGGCACCCCCGTCGCGTCCAATCCCGTCGGCGACCTCTTCCTCCCCCTCGAGGGCCTCGTTGATGTCGCCGCCGAACGCGCTCGCCTCGAAAAGGAACTCGCCAAGGTCCGCTCCGAGATCACCAAGGTGCAGGACAAGCTCGCCAACCCAGCCTTCACCGGGAAGGTCCCCGCCAGCGTCCTCGCCGAGCACCAGCAACGCCTCGTCGATTGGCGAGGCAAGGAACGCCAAGTCTCCGACGCCCTCGCCAACCTCCCCGGCTAGCCCGGTTCCCTCGCATCGACCAGCCGCCGCACGCTCCACGACGCGCGTTGCAGGCGAACACGCCGAACTAGTCGTTGACCCGCAACGAGATCGGGGGAAGCCTGAGCACGTTGTCTCGGACAATTGGGGGCGTACTGGTTTCGACCTGGTGGACCCGTCCGGGGTGGCATGCCGAGGATGGTTCGTTGGCCTCGTAAATCATCGGACCAAAACATAACTGCTAACGACGAGTTGGCTCTCGCGGCCTA
>CAIYFP010000043.1 GCA_903925515.1 uncultured Verrucomicrobiota bacterium | reverse complement strand
GTACCTGGATCCTCAAGGTGGCCGTCGCCGCTAGCCCGCCTGGGTCCGTCACCCGCACTGTGAACTCGTTGAGCCCGACGTGGCCGGCACCAGGTGTGCCGGAAAGCGTGCCATTCGCCGCAACTTGCAACCATGCCGGTCCGGATACCTTGCTGAAGGCCAGCGTCGGCAAATCCATGGAATTCGGGTCCACGACATACGTCGCAAGGCTGACTCCCCCATAGGCGCGACCCGAGAAGCCCAGAGATCCCTCAATAGTCGCGGGGGCGAACCATGGGGCCGCGTTGTCCAGCAACGTGTCGGGATAAATACCGCCCGTGCGATAGGACAGGACGCTGCCGGGAATCTCGCCCGTGCCGTTGACGGGTGCTGGGTCACCCTGCCGTTGCCATGCCACCGCGCAATGGTCCCCGCCGCCGCCCTCCTTGTGGCGCACCTCGATGTAGTACTTTTGTCCGCCCACCAACGCCTTCCACGCACTCGGAGCGTTCGCCGACCATTGCTTGGAGTTCCTCCAAGTCGGGTTCGACACGATGGACACAGCTCTTCCAATCGTGTCGTCCGTGCTCAGGAAAAGCTCCGCCGAGTCATCCGAAACCAAGTAGAACCGGTAGTTGCCCGAAGTGGGCGGCGTGATCCAACCCGTCCAGCGTTGGCCGTAGCTGTCGCCAAGGTCATCCGTCGAGAGGCTCGTCAATGGCCCGCTCTGGTCGGCTTGATAAGGGAATTTGGAGTGCGTGGTCAGGTCGCTCACCGCCGTGCCCCCGATGCCCGTGTACACCTCCTGCCAAAGCGCGCCGGCCACGGTCAATCCTACATCCACGATGGAGACGCGGGCCTTCTTGGACGTGATTGTTCCCGTGAGGGTGGTGAACGTGCAGTCGTACTCGGCGTCCGCGCCGGCCCCGATGTCATTGAGGACAAGCGTGGGGCTGTTGGCTCCTTCAATGCGTTGTCCCTTGCGTCGCCATTGGAGGACGGCCGGCGCAGGGCCCGAGGCCGAGACGCTCAACGTGACGTCCGAGCCCAACGTCGTCCTCACGGACGCTGGATGAGCCAAGAACGCCATGGGGGCGGCAGCCACAACCGGATGCGCGAGGAAGTCGCCGGGGATGACGACGGGCTGGGACCCGTTGATGGACCATGCGACGGAAAGGTGGTCGCTCCATCCATCCTCCTTGTGCAGCGCCTCGAACCCAATGGCTTGGCCTTCATTCAGCAGGTATTCGCCCGAAGCCTGGGTCGGGGAAACGTTGAACACTCTCCGATCACCCGAGCCCGAGTTGAACGTCGCGACCACGGGTCCCTTGGCGCCGTCCAGGCCGTTGGTGTTGATCCGAAGCTGCGACCCGTCCGCCGAATTGATATAGAAGCGGTATGTCCCGGTCACCGGCGCCACGATCACGCCGCTGAGGCGGCTGCCGTATCGGTCGCCCGACCAGTCGCCCTCGCTCTGCTTCACCGTGTAATGCTCATCCGGGAAGTCGGGGAACTTCCAGTGCGTCACCAGGGAATAGACGTCGGAGCCAGGGATGTCCTTGTACACGTCGTAGTTGGCCGACCCCGCGACATGGCCCTGCGGAATCGGCAGCGTTTGGATGACGACATCGATGGGTTCTTCCAGGACGTAGGAGCCGCGTGTGACCGTGAGCTTGACGCGATAGGAACCGTCCGTGGCGAACGTGATTTGATCGTTTGCAAAGGTCACGTTGCCCAAGCCGGAGACCTTGCTCCATTGGACTTGGTAGTTCGAGGGGCTGAGCTGGACGCCGTTGCCGTCGAGCACGGCGAAGGGCATGGGCACCGTCCTGGAATTCGACTTGAGGTAACGGGCTTCATACTCCGGCCAGCGCAGGTTGGGGTTGTCGAAGCGCGCGAGGATGCGGTTGCGATTCAGGCCGGGCAGCAGGCTGAGGCGCCCGTTCAACACCGCCCCGGGCAAGGCCACGTTCACGGCCATTGGCATGTCCTCGCCGAGGTAGTTGTCGTTCACATAGCGCGACCGGAAGTAGAGGAAGCGCTGGTCCTTGTTGCGGCCCAAGGCATGGAAGAAGCGCCAGTTGTCCAAGGCGAATCGTTGCTGGCGATCATTCAGGAACGGGATGGCGAGCGTGAGCATGCCCTGGGCGCCCACGCAATAAGCATGGGAGTCCTGCACGTTCATGTAGTTCCGCGTGATGAACAGCTTCATGCGGTTGAGGCGGTCGATGTCATCCGCCGTCAACTGCCCGCCGTCCTCCTGGTACATCATCATGGCCACGATCGTGGCCGCCGTCTTGCCCACGGCCTCCCCCGGGTTCCAGCCCTCGAACTGGTAGCAAACATGGCCGTCATGCAGGTCGCCCGGCGTGCTATATCCAGCATTGCGATAGCCGCGCAGGTTCCAGTGCATCAGGAACTTCTCCTGGACCGTGTGGTCGTAGAGCTCCTTGCCGGGCTCCACGACCTCGATGCCGTAAAACTTGCTTCCCGGGCTCTGAAGCATGGCTTGGAATTCCTCCTTCGAGTACCCGAAGTAGTGGCCGTCGATCGGCCGCACCGTCATGTCCGCACCCGCGCGACGTGCAAAGGACATGCCCATGAACCCGTACCCGCCGCAGATGTTGATGCCGCCTCCCCAACCGAGATGGATGTAATCGCCCGTCACGCCGCCGTGGCTCGTCATGCCGGCGATGGCAGGGCCCGACGGCGAGTAGCCGCCCGGCCCGAGCAGGCTGGGTTGCTTCCACCACTGGATGTTGTTGGCTGCCAGCTCCGCGCCGCGCTGCATCGCCGCACGCACCTGCGCCACGATGGCCGGGTCATCCGTGTTCTTGGTGCGCTGGTAGTACTCGGCGAGGAACATGAGCCGGTTTCCCAACTGCCAGTTGCTGGCTCCGCTCTTGAAGTTGGGGTTCCTCGTTCCGTCGTAGAGCCAGTCCTCGTTCGGCGAATAGTTCTGGCCGTTCATCCAGCCGATCACAAAGTCACGGATCCGGTTGATCGACGCACGGTACGGCTTCGTCCCCGTGGTCTTGTCCCAGTCTGGGTGCCCCAACAGGCACAGGCCCACCCAGCCCGTGAAATAGCCCTGGTCCCCGTTCCCGCCCATCACCGCATTGTGCATGTGCGCGACGGCCGCCTCGTAGGTGATGTCGTACTTCGGGCTGGCGATGGGAAATGTCGGTCCAAAGGCGCCTATCGGGTCCAATTGCACCGTCACCTGAAGCCGTCCTACCCCGGGGCGAATGAGATGAAGCGGCAATTGGCCGTCCGCTCCCTCCGCGCGGTCCACGGCGAAACCCAGCTCCTCCGACACGCCATGGTGCCCGCCCTTCATGACCCCGTTCGGCGCTTGCCCAGCCTGAGGGAAGTCCTTCCCAAACACGCCCAGGATCATGTCTCCCGGCTGCAATCCTGCCGCCGCCCCCGGGCCCCCCGCCTCGATCGAGACCACCCTCGCGAACGCGGCCTTGTCGGTGATGCGGTACTGTCCCCCGATGGGACCCATGGGATAATTCCGCGGTTCCTCGGCGTTGGGTGCGTTCGTGAACAGCGTGTACGAATCGCCCTGCGCCACGGCGCGTGGAACGACGAGCAGGAGGAGGGCGGCGAGCAGCAGCCATGGGGCACTGCGAGGGATGGAGGCCGTTGAGGGAGTCATGGTTGGAAAGGTTGGCTTTGGCATGAGGATGCTTGCCTAGGGCGTGGCTGGGGTCGGGGCGGGGGAACTCGAAGCTGGAGACTTCGCGGGCACGGGCTTGAGGCGGAGGGTCACGGGCATGCCCAACGCAGGCAGCCGTCCCTTGTTGGGGACATAAAGTCGGTCGTCCACGGGTCCCAGACGCGGGACGTTCACCAATGCCATCGGGTCGCTGATCAACGAGATCACCGAGCCCTCCACCGCCGCCATCAAACGGCCCTCGACCACGCGGGAGCCGCCGTATTCCCACGCCGGGCACCTCAACGTCCCTTTCGCCGGGCCCTCGGGGGATTCCTTCGCCCGAACGATCAAGTCCTCCAAGGCCGCCCGTCGCGCGGAACCGTTGCCCCGCCATTCAACTTCCATGGCGAACTGCGGCAACGGCGCGTTGGCGTTCGTGGGCGCCAACCCCAGAAGCAGCACCGCAAGGTGCAGGTGCACCGGCGACGCATCCGTCGCCAACAAGGACTCGTGAACCTTCCCGCCTCGCGTCACGAGGGCGTACTCGACGGTGCCCTCGACGGCGTTCACCTGCGCCGGCAACGTGATCTCCTTCGTCTCCGGGTCCGCCGTGACC
>CAIYFP010000042.1 GCA_903925515.1 uncultured Verrucomicrobiota bacterium | reverse complement strand
TGCGTCAGCTTCTGGCAATACGACGCGGCTTCCTCCCAGGTGTACAGCTCGACAGGCCGATTGGGGTCCTTCTTGTAAGAGGACGGGTTGCTTCCCATGACGGCCAGGTACTCCGCCTGGGTGACCTCATGGTCCGACATCCAAAACCCTTGGGTCAGCGTGACGACGTGCTGGACCTCGTCGGGGTCGCGGTCGCCCTCGGTTTCCGGGCTGCCCATGACAAACGTGCCGGGTGGGATCCACACGAATCCTGGTGGGCCAACCGGCCGGGAATCCGGCACCACGCGGTAGAAGCGATGCACCAGTGCCGGGGACAGGTCGAGCAGCACGGTGCCCTCGGCATTCACCAAGACGTTGGTCCATGTGGACCATGGACCGGCCATGTCGCGCGCCCATTCGACCGTGGCAAGGTGGCCGGGCGGGCCATCGACCGTGAGCTTGAAGACGGGGTCCAGCCTGAGTCCGTAGGCCTTGGGCGGCCCGGTGATGGTGACCGCTGGGGCGGCCGTGTAGCCGCTTCCTGCGGTCACGACCACGATCAGCCCCACCTTGTCGCCGCTGAGGATGGCCTTGGCTGTTGCCCCCGAGCCACCGCCGCCCGTGAGGGTCACCATGGGCTCGGTGGCATAACCCGAACCACCCGAAGTGACCGTGATGCCGGTGACAAACCCCGCGGTGACCGTGGCGATGGCGGTGGCCGTTTCCCCGGCAATGCAGCGCGCGAGGATCGCCAGCGGGAGGTACATCCAGAGGATTGGGCCCATCAGCTTCATGCCGGTAATCGTTACGATCTGGGGTCCTGGTTCAAGGATGTTGTCGGGTTCCAAACTCACGCATCACGGTGCCGCCTTTCACAGCGGGGTTCCCAACTCACTCGGGACCGTTGGAGCAACTCCCTGAGGTTGCCTCGATTTGGTAGACACCCAGTTGAAGAGGATCGGGGACCCCATCCACGGCCAGCCAGCCATCAATGGCCTCCCGAAGATGGATCGTAACCTCCTCAATGGAGTCGCCCCGAGTCACGCAGCCAGGCAAAGCCGGCACCTCGGCCCAGATGCCTCCCTCCTCGGCATCATGAATGATGGCCTTCAGATTCATGTCCTCATCGTGCACCTGCGGTGTCCGGGCTCAAGAACCCCGAAACCAAGTTGTCGGCCGCCATGCACTCGGGAGAAGGCATGGGGCGAATCCGGGGGCCGCAGTCCGAGGAAGACGCTCGCTTCATGCAAAGCGGCCGGGGACGGCCGCGGTCCCAGATGGCGCCCCCTTCATGCCTTTCCCCGCGCCCCGCAGCGGCAAGGTGGCAGAGCCGTCCCGGCTCCGGCTGGATTGCGTCCAGCGGCAGGATGCCGCTGCCACTTTGCCCGCAGGCCCATGGAGGAATCGCGATCATGACGCCGCGTGAGGGCACGCGGCCTACAACATGGAAGGGCATGGGGAAGCGGCCGCCCCTGGGACCGCGCCCGTCCCCGGGCGCTCCCTTCATGCCTTCCCAACGCCCCGCAGCGGCAAGGTGGCAGAGCCGTCCCGGCTCTGGCTGGATTGCGTCCAGCGGCAAGATGCCGCTGCCACCTTCCATGAAGGCCGAGAGAAAGTGGAAGCGGCTTCTAGCCGCTTGCCCTCCATGGATGA
>CAIYFP010000041.1 GCA_903925515.1 uncultured Verrucomicrobiota bacterium | reverse complement strand
CCTGTACGTGTACCCGTACCGCGAGCCCAAGTCCGGTGCCATCATCACGGCCGGCAACCTCCGCATCGCCCCGCACCTGCGGCACCTCTACATGTACCTCGTCGAGAACCACTTCATCCAAGGCATCCGCGACGTCTCCGAGCAGAGCCTCGACATCTTCAGCCGTGACGTGCTTCGCATGCTCCAGTCTGGGGAGCCTGGATGGGAATCACGCGTTCCCGCGCGTGTGGCGCAGCTCATCAAGGACCGAAAGCTCCTGGGCTACACCGAGCCAACCAGTGCCGCGCCCTCCCCAAGCCCGTAGCCGGAACGATGCAGTTGGGAGGGAGGTGATGGCGAAGCAGATGCTTTCGCAAGACGAGGAGTGAGCGAGGCGCGGGCCGGTACGAGGCCCGTAACGAGCGAAGGACGAAGCTCTTGCGAAAGAAGATCCAGCAAGCACGACCGATCCAACTGAACGTCCCAGTTTCATGGGGAGGCCTTGTGGACATCGCCGTCCAAGCCCGCACGATCCACGACTCAAACCTTTTTCGGAGAACGAGATGACTGGTTGCATACCGTGATGCTCGCTTGGCCACCATGACGCCAGCGCCACCGGCTCGCCCTGTCCCACGTCTCCTCACCTCGCTCCCTCAAGCCCTCGCCACAGCCGACTAACCCCGTCGGCGTGGCAATGCGGTGGCCCAACCTCGTTCAGGGCGAGGTCACCTTGAAGTAACGCTCGGTCGAGCCAGCGGGGATCGGCTCCGAATGGCGTCCCTCCGTGATTCCCGAGGCGATCTTTTCAAACGGGGCGAGCAACGAGGGGGCGGACCAGACGGAGCACGTGGCACCGGACGGGGTCGCCCAAGTGAGGTCGATGCGTTGGTCGCCAAGGCTTGCGGTGGCCAGGACGGCAACGGGCGCGGATGCCGGGAGGATGTCGGCCCAGCGCGTGACCACGAGCTGGTAGCCACCGGCGCGCGGGTCGGCGCTGTCGAATTGCCCGAGGACGCCCTCGATGGAGACGGGTCCCGCAGGCTTGGGTTGCCCGATGACGTCGAGCACCCGGGAGTCGATGCGCAGGACGAAGGTGCGCGCGGGGTCGGCGGCGTCGGCAAGTGTGACGTTGGAACCGCTCGTGAAGACGGGGCCGGAGCCGGTATCAACGAGCACGTTGGAAGCGCGAACGCGCCGGCCTTCGGCGGCCTCGGCGGCGAGGACGCCGGGCGACGCGGCGGTGATGCCCGAGGTGCCTGCGGGCCACGCCAGGTCGAGGGGGATGGCGTCTGGCAAGACCACGCCCGTGGCGAGGACCTCGACGACATGCCTGGGGTTGGTTGCAGAGAGATTGAACTGGAGGAGGCCGTTGAAGTGCGAAACCGGGCCGACGACGCGCACCCGCGCGCCGGCCGGGGGGACCTCCGAGCCCGGCTTGCCCGCCACGTACACGGCGATGCCCGACGTGGCGTCCTGCGCATAGAACAGGGTGTTTGCCGACGTGGTCAGGTTGACGTGGGTCGTCACGATGGCCTCCACCTCGAAGAGTTGCGTGGAATCCGCCGGGCGCAGGTTCACGGGGTCCACGGTCGCGCGGACGTGCGCGAGGTTGGTGCGGAGGATCTCCGGGGGCGGCACCGTGATGCGGAGCAAGACGGGGGCGCTGGTGACCGACCCGGCGCGATTGGATGCCACCACCCGGAACAGGGCGCCGTCGTCGGCCAACGTGGTGTTGGCGAGGGCGAGGGCATCGGACGTTTCACCCGGCAGGTCGTTGTTGTTGCGTTGCCATTGGAACGAAGGGGCAGGAATGCCGGAGGCAACGACCGTGAAGACGGCGGGTGCGCCGGCTGGAACGGTGACGGGTGCGGGCGCGGTCAGAATGACCGGGGCTTGGTCAGTGGAAGGTTGCGGCTCGGTCCAAGCGACGCCCGAGGGCTGCAACCCGGGCGAGCCATGCGTCTCGGAAACCGAGCGGGAGGGGACAAAACCGTCGGCGTCGGTGGGGAATCGCACCATGGAGCCGTTCGTGCTGGTCTGGGACTGGGAGTACACGATGCGCGCCACGACATTCGACTGCGCGTTGCGGAGGACGATGGCGTCGCCGGCGTCGTTGAGGGCGAGCCCGGCGGTGCTGAACGGGTCGCCGGGACCGACCTCGGCCGCGAGAGCGGGGACGGGGAGCTGCGGGGCGTAGCCGAAGGCAGGACCGCCATAGATGACGATGGCATTGGAGGGCGCGACGAGGTTCGCGGCGGACCCGGGGTAGAGGTAGGCCCGGCGGAGGAGCGAGTCGGAGACCATCCAGCCGGTCATGTCGATGGGCTCAGGCGAAAGGTTCACGACCTCGATGAACTCGTCGCGGTTGGAGGGGCTGGCGTCGGGGGTTCCGGGCAGCGGTTCCACGCGGTTGAGGAGGTTGAACCACGGGAAGGAGTTGGTGCTGGCGGGGTTGGCGAAGTACTCGGCAATGACGACGCGTTGCTCGGCGGGGGTGGGGACGTAGATCCGAACACGTTGGGTGAAGGACGCCGAGCCGTTGTCGGCCCGCAGCTCCACGTCGTGGGCCTTGCCGGCATCGTTGGCCGACGCCTCGAAGGTGTACGTGCCGGAAAGGTTCGTGCCCGACAGGCTGGCGAAGCTCCAACGGCCGCCCGCTGGGATGGCTTGGCCGGGGGTCACGGTCACGACGCGACCCTCGGGATCGGTGACGTCAAATCGGATCGTGATGGCCTCGCCAGGACGAAGGCCGTGGTCCGGGAAGGAGTTGGTCAGGGCGTCGCCGGGCCGGACGAGACGCGACAAGACGTTGGTGAAGCGAATGGAAGGGGCCTTGAAGGCGCTGACGATGTCGGCAAAGCGGCTGGGGATGAACTGGTAACCGGAGGTGAACGGGGCGGATGCGTCGAATTGGCCGAGCACCCCGATGACGGTGGAGGTGCCCACGGGGATGACCTTGCCGATGAGGTCGGTGCCCGCGTTGGCGTAGAGGGGAAACGCCTGGCCGAGGGGGTCGGTCATGGCGATGCCGGCCGAGATCGAGGTGAAGACGCCCGAAGTGGCGACGGGGTCGATGACGACATCGCGAGCGACCACCAGGCTGCCTTCAAGGGCTTCGAGGACGTTGGGGTCCGTCGAGAAGGGAAGCGGAACCGGCTCGGGAACGGGTTGGTGGGTGGAGAGGATGGTGACGGCGTGCGCGGGATTGGAGTCGGCCGGCGCCATTTCGAGGAGGCCCCGGAAGTGGGTGACGGGCGACTTGATGCGCACGCGTGTCCCGGCGGCCGGAAGTGCCTTGCCGGCCGATTGCGCACCGGACCAGAACACGGCCATGCCGGCCGTCTCGTCCTGCATGTAGAAGAGGTAGTTGGCCGTGCCGGAGGTGAGGTTGGCGTGGGTGGTCACGACGCCCTCGACGGTGAAGAGGCTGGTGGTGTCGAGGGGCGTTCCTTGGGCGGGATCCTGGGCGGCGCGCAGGG
>CAIYFP010000040.1 GCA_903925515.1 uncultured Verrucomicrobiota bacterium | reverse complement strand
CGACCGCGTGAACGCACGACTTGACCCGCAGGGGTCCGACCGGGAGCCTGGTGGGATGCACGAACTGCGACACGACTGGTCGGTGGCCGAGATCCTCGAGCTCCTGGGCCGGCCGTTCAACGACCTGCTCGCCGAGGCCCAGCAGGTGCACCGGGCGCATCACGACCCCAACGTCGTCGAGGGCGCCATGCTCACGTCCTGGAGCACGCCAAGGACGGGCCCGCGGGTCTCGAATGCCACCAGCGTCTCCGCGTCCCCGCCAACCGGTGCCGTCTCACGGTTGCCGGAACCATCCGTGGCCACCGAATAGAACCGGTACGTCCTCCCAAGGCTGCCCCGGAACAACGCGCCCCTCAGGGTGGTGCTGCCCAGCCACAGCGCATACGGCCCGCCGTCCTCCGACACGTACACGTCGAAGGTCGCGATCCCGCTGGCATCGTCCGTCCCGGACCATGCCACGGCCACGTCCCGGGGACTGCGCGCGGGCAACACCCCCACGGCACTCGCCGGCGCGACCGAGTCCTCCCCGGCCGCCGTGTTGTAGTACAGCGTGTACCGGCCCGTGCTGTCGTCATCGAGAAGGTGCAGGATGTTCTCCGGCGTCGGGCGCCGTCCCATCCCCTCGAAGGTGCGGTCCGTCACCCACCATGCCTTGTCGAGGGGCAGCTCGCGGCCGTCGGATCGCACGACCCGACCGAGCCGCAGGCTGCCGTTCGACGGCTCCGGAACGCGCAGGTAGGCCCAGCCATCCGGCATCGTCGCCGTCAACTCCACCACAAGGTCCGATCCCGACGGCACGGCGTCCACGCTTGCCCATTCGACCACCTCGACGTGGTTGGTGCCTCCTTGGCTCAGGTAGAGGGTGTCCGGAAGGTCACGCACGTCGGGCACGTCGTTCACGAGGAAGTCGGGCTTGCCGTCCGCCAGCCCTCCCTGGGCCTCGACCTGCCGGATCATCTCGTGGATCGACACGGCGTCGAGCAGCGAAAGGCGCGGGTTCCCGAGCGAGTCGATGTGCTCGAACTTGGCGCTGTAGTCGATGAAGAGGCCTTGCAACGACGAGGTGAACAACCAGCGCGCCACCTTGATGTCCCCCGCGTTGATCGCCCCGAAGTTGGCGGTCAACGACGGCGAGATCTCCTCGCCCGCGACCTGGGTCCCGATGAGCTGGAAGTCGATCAGCAACCCGCGCTCGTTCTCCACGATCTGCGGCTCCGCGGAGGCGATCCTGAAGTTCCGCGCCTGCCCGTGTCCGTCATTGCGAACCATCACCCCCAACGCGTACGGGAGGCTCGGCTCCACGGCCGCCGTGAACGGATCGTCGGCATACACGTCACGCTGGTGGAAGTACTGCAACGTCAGCAACGGCTGCGGGTGCACCGTGATGGGCACGTCCGCCAAGGGCACGTTCACCCGCACACCATTCTGCCGGTAGCTCAGGGTGCCGCCCACCGTGTACACCCTCGACTCCGCCCCGACCGAGTCGCGGCCCGGGATCAAAACCCATGAGGCCTTCCCGGTCGTGTTCGCCGCCAGCGCGCCCGACCCATCGACCGACCCCATCCCCGTCACCTCCGGCGCTCGCACGCCGAACAAGGCCGCCGCATCATTCCCGGAGGAATCGCGGAACCGCAGGCTCACCTCGATGTCGGCCAAGGCCGACGCGTCGGCATTCTCCAGCTCAAGCATCGCCCGGAAGGCATCCCGCGTGAGGACGGCCTCCTGGTCGAGCTGGAGCTTCACCCGGGCGCAGACCGCGTCGGGTGGACGGTCGAGGTTGAGCGCCTTCGCGATCTCCGCCGTCGGCAGCCGGAACAGGTCCGGCGGCAGCGCCTCGGTGAACGGCCCGTCCATGCCGCCGGCAACCCGCGCCTTGCGGGACGTCCCCGACGGCGCCGCCACCACCCGTCCCCCGCCAGCGTCGCACTCGCCCCCGGCAAGGATGCGGTCTGCGGACAACGTGATGCCCTCATGGACCATGGTGCCATTGGGAAGCGTGGCCGAGAGGGTGCCCCCGATGTTGGCCCGCGCCACCAGGTTGCCGCACGCGGTGATGGAGCCGCCCTCGCCCCGGCACCAGTTGAACGTCGCCCCGATGTTGCCCTCGATGCCGAGCTGCCCGCCGACATGCCCGGAGAAGCCCACGTCCGCAAGCCCAACGCCTTCGACCGACATCTCGAGGGTGGCGGAGGCATTGCCCTCGAACTCGGCTCCGGCGAAGGCCTGAAGGTGCGCGTTGCCCTCCATGCAGAGCGTGGGTTCCTTGCCGCACTCGCGCTCGTAAACGGCCTGCACGCTGCCCGTGAGGGTCAACCGGACGCCGGCCAGCGCGCGGCCGTCCACGGCGACGTCCTTCCATGGCGGCGGCGCCTCGAAGGGCAGGTCGGCGGCCACGCCCGGCCCCAGCTCCACCTGCGCCTTGATGCTCCCAACGCCCGTCACCTTGCCCTCCCATGAAATCTGGTTGTTGATGCAGCAGGTGCAGAGGTCCCCGGAGAACTCCACCTTCATTTCTGCCTCCGTGAGCCGTGCGCCCGGCAGCTTGGACAAGATCGCCGAGACCAACGCCTCCAGCCTGCTGCTGAGGTCAAACTCGATCCCGGCCTCAACGCAGAACCTCGGCAGCGTCCGGCAGTCGCACAGGTCGGGCAACGAGACGTCCGGCGGGTTGAAGACGAAGTTCGGCCCCCCCCCCACGCCGCCGCCGCCGCCGCCGCCGCCGCCAAAGCCCCCGGTCCACCCGCCCGGCGACCCGCCCACCCCGCCGCCGCCGCAGTCCGTGCCCGCGTTGTTGAAGGTGATCGGCACCGTGTACACGTTCGTGCGGGGCCCGCACACCAGCTCCCAGATCAGCCCGCCGCCCACCACGCACGGCCCGCCACCGCCCGCCGTCCGCGCCGTCCTTCGCAGGGCCACCGTGGCGCCCCCACCGGCCCCTCCCAGCCGCCTCACGGTCATTGGCACCGTCATTGAGCTCTGCGCGGGGATGTCGCCCACCTCCGTGATCAGCGGGATGAATTCCCAGCCCGGATGCGCCGGCATGACGAACCGGCCCGACTTCGCCGCGATCAACCCATGGTTGGTCAACGTCAGGTCCACCTGCGTCTCGTCCCCCACCACCTCCGAGAGGTCCACCACCGACGGCGTCATCGTCACCACCGGCACCGGCACGGCCGCCTCGAAGACCGTCTCGATCGTGATCCTCGTGCGCTCCTCCACCTGGATGGGCTCCACCGTCCAGCGATACCGGACCGTCTGCCGCGGCAGGAATGCCGTCACGTCCTTCGTCTTCGCCGCCTCCACAAGGTGCGTCGCCCGGAACGAACCATGGCCGTCCGCCGTCACCTCCACCCGGTAGTAGTCCTCACGCAGGTCGTCGAACTGCGCGATCCCGTTGGTCCCGGTCGCCGCTCGCGCCACCTCCGCGCCCGTCACCGCGTCCAACACCACCACCGTCGCGCCCGCCACCCGAGGCTCGCCCTCCGCGTAGTACGTGAACTCGTCCACCGCCTCCACCCGCAGGTTGCCGAGCGACTCGGACAACGCCCGGAAGTTGAACGGAACGTTCACCGAGGCCTGCTCGCCCTGCACGAAGAACGACCCGCCGTAAGGCCCCAGCGGCAGCTCCGGCGGCGGCGTCAAAACCACCGTCACCGGGTTCGTCTCGCCGGGCCGCAGGTCGCTCACGTCCCCGCCCGCCGCCACCCGCATCCACGGCAAGGGAGGCGTCAGGACCCGCAGGGGCCCCGTCGGGCGTCCCCCAAGGTTCACAAGGTCGAATCGAACCGTCGTCTGCGCCCCGCGTCGCATTCCCTGCTCCACGGCCCCGGGAACCGCCACCAGCGACGGACGCAGCGCGTCCACGATCACCGGCACTTCAAACGTCCCCGTGATGCCGCCGCCTCCGCTCACCCGGAACCGCACCATCCCGCCGCTCGTCGTCCCGTCCGCCACCGCCACCGCGTAGGCCACGTCCACCCACCCGTTGCCCGCGATCACGTCCGAGCCCACCGACGGCGTCACCGTCAACCCGCCCGGCACGGTGGTCGCCTCCACCCCGAACCCCGCCACCGGCACGTCGCTCAGGTTGTAGATCCGCACGCCCGACACCGCCGACGACGCCTCCACGACCCGCATCGCGCCCGGCGCGTCGATCCGGATGCCCAGCAACGTGAACGCGTCCTGCGCCGCCGGCTCCGATACCCCGGGTGCGCCGCCGCGACCTCGTAGTTCCCAGCCTCCCCGGGCAGCGGGTTGAACGTGACGCTGAAGCTTCCGCTCCCGTCGGCGATCGCGCCCAGCGTCCGCCGCGTCCCGCGCACCACCACGTGCACCGTCACCGACGCCCCAACCGCAGGCGCGCCCGTGGACCGTGTCACCGTCCCCCGAATCGGCACCGGGCTTCCCGCCATCCCCACCGTCACGTCCGTGTACGCCACCGCCGTGTACGCCGCGCGCACGTCCATGGCCCCGGCACTCACCGCCGCGTTGTTGTCCTCCGCCAGCTCCACCACCGACCGCACCGGGTCCACCTCCGCGACAAGGTGCAGCGCGCCCACCCGCCGCGGCGCCGTGAACGCCATGTCCAGCTCGAAATGCCCCCCCGCCGGCAACGTCCCCGGGAAGTTGTACTGCCCCACGAACGTGTCCCCGCCCACCGCCGCGTCCGCCGACGTGTACAACCGCACGAGGAACGGCCCCGTCGCCGCCACGTTGCCGCGGTTCTCCACCCGGAACCTTCCCGAGGTCACCGACTCGGTCTCCACCACCCCGGGCGCCTGCACCCATGCCACCACAAGGTCTGGCAGGTCCGCGTCCGTCACCGTCAGCAAGGCCTCTGCCCCTTGGTGGCCCGCCGCGCTTGCCGCAATCCGTGCCGTCTTCGCCCCGTCCGTCACCCCGTCCGACATCGTCGTTACCGGGAACGTTGCCTCCACCGCCCCGGCCGGGATCTCCACCGTCGCTGGCGCCACCGCCTCGGCCATGTTGTCCGACGACACCGCCACCACCAGCGCGGCCGCCGTGGACGTGTTCCTCCGCACCGTCGCGGTCACCGTCCCGCCCTCGCGCGCCGCCGAGGCTCCCAAGGCCATGGTCAGCATCGGGCCGTCGTCGTCCGTCACCACCAGCGCCGCCGGAGCCGCCGACACGGGCGGCCGCCCGGCAACGGACGCGCTCGCGCTGACTTGCACGGGTTGGCTTCCGTCCACCCACGCGTCATCCACGGCCCCCACGTTGAACGTCGCCGAGGCCCTTCCCGCCTCGATCGTCACGCTCCCGGGCACCGTCGCCGCCGTCGCGTCGCTCGTCGCCAACGCCACCGTGATCGCCTGAGCCGTCACCGGCGACCGCGTCACCGTGCCCGTGGCCGCCGCGGCCCCCGCACCCTCGGACACCGTCCCGGCCGACAACGCCATGGCCAGCGAGAACGTGTCCCCGTCTCGCACCGTGAGCGGTCGCGACGCCCCCGTGAATCCGGTCGCCGCAACCGCCAGCGTCGTCGCCACGTCCGCCTCCACGATCTCGTCGTCCACCGTCACCACCGCGAACGCCACCGAGGCCTCGTGCGCCGGGATGGTCACCGACGTCGGCAACAGGAACTGGCTGGGCGCGCTCGACACCAACGTCACCACCAAGGGCTGCGCCGTCACCGGGTCGCGCGTCACCCGCGCCGGCACGCTCAGCCCCTCGTCCACCTCGGCCGCATCAAGCCCCAACGCGAGGCTCGGCACGTCCACCTCCGTCACCGTCACCCCGCGCGTCACGTCCGGGCGTCCGGCCGCGCTCACCGTCAGCGTCGTCGCGCGGTCCCCCGCGACGACCCCGTCCGGAACCGGCGTGGCCGCAAAGCTCGTGCCCGCCGAACCCGCCGGGATCGTGACCGAACCGGGCACGGTCAACGCCCCTGGACTGGAGCTGGCGAGCCCGACCACCAGCTCCGCACCCCGGTCACCATTGCGCGTCACCACGAACGTCAACGCCCCGCCATTCTCCGCCACCGTCGCCGCCCCCCCCGTCACCGTGATGACCGGGGGCACCGTCACGGTCGCGTCCGAGATCGCCCCGTTGTCCGACTCGTTGGACTCGGCCACCACGCCCGTGCTGTCCGTCACCACGACGATGCGGAACGTCCCGGCGGGCCCATCCACGGGAACCGTCACCCTCGCAGACCCCTCGAACGAAGCCCCGGCGGTCACCGGGCCGGCGACCGTCACGTCCGCAACCCAGGTGTCCCCGCCCACAAGGTCGTCCGACGACAGGTACACGGACTCCGTCCATGGCCCGGCAGCGCCGTCCGTGCCAGCATTCCTCGAAGTCCATCGGACCTCGAAGGGGACGCCCGGAACGACCGTCGCCGCCGCCGTGACCGAGGCCACGGCAAGGTCAGGCGCGCGAACGTCCAACGCGGTCGCGGACACCGAAGTGTTGTCCGCCTCGTTCGACTCGGTCACCTGGCCCAACGTGTCCACCGTCACCACAAGGTGCCGTCCTCCCACGATGCCCGACGGCAGCGTCACCGTCGCCACTTCCTCCGCCTCCGCACCCGCCCCCAGCACCCCCGCCCGGTCCAATGTTGCCAGCACCGTCTCGCCCGAGCCGTCCGCCGACGCGCTCAGCCCCACCGACGCACGCCAGCCCGAGAACGTCGCGCCATCGCCGCCGTTGGTCACCTTCCAGCGCACCTCCACCGGTCCGCCCGCGTTCGCGAACGCTGGGGCGGTCACCGCCGAGGGCACGAGGTTCGGTCGCCGGATGCGCACGCGCCCCGCGCTCGCCGCGCGATTGTCCAGCTCGCTGTTCTCGGTCACCACGCCCGCCGCGTCCGTCACCACCACAAGGTGCAGGTCGCCGGACAAATCCGACGGCACCGTGAACGTCCCGCCATTCAGCACCGAGGCCCCGGCCGCAAGCGAGCCGCCCGACGGGCTCGCCGCGTCGTTTAGCAACGACCCAATCAACCGTGCGCCCGAGAGGTCGGGAGTCGTCGAGAGATAGACATCGTCGCGCCATGGCCCGCCGACGGCGGCGTTGCCATGATTCGACACCGTCCACGACAAAGGCACCGGCTGCCCCGCATCGGCCGACGTCGGCGGATCGCTCGCCGCCACGGCAAGGTCAGGCGTCGGCGCCGGCTCGGACGCCCGAGTTGCCACGGCGGTGTTGTTGGCCTCGGCATCCCGTGCGAGCGCGAACTCGTGGACAAGGTTGTCCGCATCCAGGGTGACCGTCGCCTCGATCTGGCCCACCCCAGCCCCAAGGAGCGGCAAGGCCAACTCCGCCGAGCCCGTGTCCGTCGTCGTGTCCAGCAGCACCGCACCCGTCGTGCGGTTCACCACCCGGACCCGGTCCAGCCTCGGGACGACGCCCGGGTCATCCGACGACACGACCCGATCCCATCGGATGGCAACCGTGTCTCCCGCACGGATCGTTCCGGCGGGCTCGATTCGAAGGTTGGCGACGGTCAGGTCGCGTTCCACGTCCACCGGGACCAACGCAAGGTTGTTCGCCTCCGCGCTCGCATGGCTGCTCGCGTTGAACTCATACACCGCATCCTCGATGTCCACGACGACCTCGGCATGATAGCGCCCAGGCTGCGGCCATGGCGGGTTGGCCATGCGCACGGCCGTCTCCTCGGCGGCCATGGGGGAATCGATGGTGCGAACCTCGCGCCAGACGATGGTGCCGGTGCCAACGTCCCGCAGCGCGACCGATTCCTTCCAGCCCGAGGCGCCCGTTCCTTCGCCCCGGTTCGAGAGCGTCCACGAAATCCCAAGTGTCGCCGCCTTCGATACCGACGGCAGCTCGGCGATGAGGTCCGGGTACGCAGCCCGGTTCACCCGGACCGTCCCGCCACTGGAGCTGAGGTTGTCGTTCTCCAGCACGAACTCCGCCACGGCGTTGCCCGAGTCGGCCTGCACCAGCACATGGAAGTCACCCGCAATGCCATCCGGGACGCGGAACGTGCGCGACACGGCATACCCCTCCCCGGCCGCCAGCTCCCCGCTCCGGGCCACCACCCCGAGCGGGATGTCGTCGATGTCGCCCAGCGTGGCGTTGGCCGACAGGATCACCCGATCCGTCCATGCCGTCGCGCCGGTGGGTTGCCTCCCCACGTTGGAGACCTCGAACTCCACGGTCACGCTCGCACCGCTCTCCACCGGCCCAGCCGGGGTGCCCACCGAGGTCACTTGCAGGTTGGGCAAGCCCACCGTGGACGTCGGCACCACCAGGACCTCGAGCGCATACGCCTCGCGCAGGCCTCCAGCGCTTCCGCTGGCCCGAACCGCCGCGTGGTAGCGTCCGCTCGTCATCACATCCACTTCCCCCACCGCGTCAAAGCCACGTCCCCCGGCCACCTCCGGTCGATACCCGCCGCCTGCGTCATAAACGCCAACCACCGGCTGGAACGTCCCGCCGGAGAGCAGCCGGGCATTCAGGAAGATCGTCTCCCCCGCCTGCACCGTCCCAAGGTCGTAGTAGTCGATGTCGCCCGCCGAGTGGATGTGGCCCACGCCCACCCCGGACCGCCCGTCGCCCGAAGGCGCCAGCACAAGGCCCGAGGCGTTGCCAACCCCGTCGTTCCCCTCTCTCTCTGGCGAGGCGTCCGGCGATGTCAAAAGCAGCCGAAACCGGTACTCCCCGTAGTACCCACTGTTTGGCGTGACCACCACGTGATAGGTGCCGTCCGAAGGAATGCGGGTCGCCGTGTCCTGGCCCGTGCCCCAGTGATCCGAGGAAAATCCCGCAACCTGCACCCCCGCCGAGGAAAACACCCGGTAAACAAGACTGGATCCCGCCGGCCGTCCCGGGGTCTCGGAAGCTAGCACCAGCCTGTCGCCCGCCCTCGCGCCAAAGCTCCAATGGTCGGCGTCACCCCACGAACTGAGCCGCCCGTAAGCGGCCACGGCCCGGATTCCGCGGCCCACGGGATCCATGGCCAGCGATTGGACGCGGTTGCCGAGGAAGATGGACACGTTTCCAGAACCGTAGTTCGCACTCGCGATGTCCGGCACGCCGTCCGCGTTCCAATCTTCGATGGCCACCCGCGTCGGGTCCCATGCTCCACCGGGCATTCCAAGAAGCACGGGATCGGCGAACGTCCCGTCGCCACGGTTTCGGTACCACCCGATGGAACTGGAACCGTAGTTCCCGACGAACAGCTCGGGTCGAGCGTCCCCGTCGATGTCCGCCACGCGGAGATACGGGCGGTTGCCGGCGGGAAGGTCCGTCCTTGCGCCGAAGGTGCCGTCGCCGTTGCCCTTGAACACGCTCAGCGACGCGGACTGTTCGTTGGCGACCACGATGTCCAGCGACCCGTCGCCGTCGAGGTCACGGACCTCGAATGTGTGGGCGCCCACCGGCGTCTCAAGAATCAAGGGTTCGCCAAAGCCACCCATGCCGTCACCCCGGTACACGGCGATGGCGCTCGGGTCGGCGAAAATCGACACGACAACATCGGGAAACGCATCGCCGTCGATGCGGGCCAGGCTGACGAGCGACGGTCCATTGCGCGTGGCGATGCGATTCGACTGCACGAACGCGCCCGAGTCCCCGAGCCGGAAAACATCCACCGAGCTTCCAGTCCATCGCGTCACCAGCAACTCGGCCTTGCCATCTCCGTCGATGTCGCCCGATGCGATGCCGGAAGGATGGTCGCTGGAGGGCAGCGTCACGACCTCGTCGAAGGTCCCGTCGCCCGCCCCACGCCAGATCGTGACGGAGTGCCCGTAAAAATTGGCCGTGGCGAGGTCTGGCTTCCCGTCGGCGGTCAGGTCCGCCACCAGAAGGGTGTACGGGTAGTCGCCCGTCGCGTAGCTCCTCGGTGCCCCAAAGGTCCCGTCACCATGGCCCCGGTACACCATGACCGAGTTCGCGCCTGCGTTCGCCACCACCATGTCCTTGAGGCCGTCGCCGTCGAGGTCGATCCCATGGATGTCGTAGGGGCGGTTGGCCGCGCCCACGTTGCCAGCCATCGTGAAGCTCCCGTCGAACCGCGCCTCGATCGTCGTCCCCAGCCGTGTCGCGCCCCCGGCCGTGTCGTTGTTGCCGCCCTCGCGCACGAAGCCCTCCCGGCTTCGCACCTCGAACTGACGGACAAACGCCGCCGCCATCGCGTTGCCTCCGCGGTCGCGCAGGCCCGTGCCCATCGTGACCTGCACAAACCCGGCCCCAACCGGCCCGCCCGGAATCCCGTAGGTCGCCCGCGATCCCGACGCATACCCGGGCGACGCCACGGGCAACACCACGTCGTCTCCGTCCCCGAAGACGGCGTTTGCCGACACGCGAACCTCGACGTTGGCCGCGTTGTTGACGGTCGCGGCATCCATCTCCTCGGAGAACGTGACCTCGAAGGCATCCAGCAGATCGACGACCCCGGAGCCCTCCGCCGGGAGGCTGGTCGAGGCAACCGAGGGCGGCGTCGTGTCGCTCAAGGTCAAGCCCAGCACATACCTGCCCGCCACCGTCCGGCCGATCGTGGGATGAATCCGCACGAAGTACGTCCCGCTGGCCGTGAACGCGTGCTCCATCGGGGAGCCCGCCGCCGACGTCGCGACCACCGCGCCCGAGCCATCCAGCAACTCAAGGCCGCTCAACACGGGGGAGGCGGCCGGCAACCCCAGCACCGCCCTCAGCGACGTGCCCATCCCGACATGGCCAAGGGCGAAGACATCGCCGGCATCCGTCGCCGCCACGTGCCCGGCAACCCGGGCACTCAACACCCCGTTGCTCCGGGCAAACGCAACCGGGGACGCACTGCCAACGCCATCGCCATCCCCACCCTCCTGCTCGAACCGGAGCCCGTCTCGCGCCAACCCCACCCACGCGCGGTATTCCCCCCGATAGGTGGTGTTGCCCCACCACCATGGAATGCGCACTCGCATCGCGTACTCACCATCCTCGGCAAGGGTGACCGACCCGGTCGTCAGGGTTCCGTTCCCGCTCGAATACTCCCCAAGGACGCCCGCGCCCGAGGGCGCAAACACATCCACATAAAGGGTGCTGCCTGCGGGGCTTCCCTCGGTCTCCGTCCCCACTTGCAGCAAGTCTCCCGCCCCCGCCGTGAACCGGTACCAGTCCTCGTCCCCGCTCTTCTCCATGCTGCCGCGCACCAGCACCGAGGCCAACCCGGCCGGGTCCTCGGCGATCTCAAGCCGACGCGTCCCCATCCAGATCGTGATGCCGCCATAGTAGTTGGCCGCGGCCACGTCCCGCACGCCGTCGCGGTTCCAATCCCCCGTCACGACACCGATCGGGTTGTTGTTCCCCGGCAAGGCCACCGCCGAGCCCAGCGCACCGCTCAACTCGTTGAAGTATCGGACCAATCGGTTGCTTCCATGGGCGGCCACGACCACGTCGGAGCGCCCATCGCCGTCAAGGTCGTCCACGGCAAGGAACCATGGCTCCGAACCCAGCCCCGGATATTGGACCGGGGCCTCGAACGTGCCGTCGCCGGCCCCCATCAAGACTCCAACGGACTGCGGCCCCGCCTGCGACACCACCACGTCAAGGTCGCCGTCGCCGTCCATGTCGGCCATGCCGATCGCGCGCGGTACCTGGCCGACGGCGAGGCTGGCAGGGACCCCAAGCGCCCCCGAACCGTCGTTGAGGTACACGCTTACCGTGTTGTCCCATTCGTTGGCCGTCACCACGTCCGGCGCGCCATCGCCGTTCACGTCCCCGATTGCCATGGAAAACGCCCGTCCATCGCCCACAACGTCCGTCCGCGCATACCCGCCATCCCCCGAACGCCTGAGAACGGTCAGGAAAAGGCTGGCGCGATTGGCCACGAGAACCTCGGGCGTGCCATCGCGGTCAAGGTCCACGATGCGTGTCACCAAGGGGTTTTGGCCGGTTGCCATGAACGTCGGCGGGCCAAACACCATGCCACCGAGATTCCTCACCATCGTCACGCCATGGTCCCAATAGTTGGCAAGCACGAGGTCCATGCGCCCGTCCCCGTCAAGGTCCCCCACTGAAATCCCCGTGGAGTGGCGGGCCGCCTGGATGTCCACGGGCGCATGGAATGTCCCGTCGCCACGCCCCCGGAACATCCGCACCGCCGGGTTGCCCCCGCTCGGGACCACAAGGTCCTCGATGCCATCCCCGTCCATGTCACCCTTCGCGAGTTCATGCTGCCCTGATGGCGTGCCATAGTCGTCGCCGCCCCTTGCGAGTTCCCGCATGACATTCCCCGGCGTGCCCACGGGCGTGCCAAGGAGCCGGACGTCGTTGGACCGTCCCTCGGTGACGAAGCTGCCCAGTCCCTCGACGAAGAACTCCCGTACAAACGGCGCCGCCAACGGGTTCCCCGCGCGATCCTTCAACCCGGTCCTCGCGGTGAACCGGTACGACCCGGGCTGCAATGGCCCGCTCGCCACGAGCAACCTCGCCTCCGACCCGCTGACGTATCCCGACGCCCCCAGCGCGTACACCACGTCGTCCGAGTCCCCGAACACGCCGTTGCCGGACGCCCGGAGCTCGTAGTTTGCGCCATCGTTCACCGACGCCCCATCCATGTCCTCGCTGAACAGGATGGACCACGAGTTCACCAAGTCCCTCGTTCCCCCGCCATCCGGCGGCATCGTGATGCCCGTCACCTGCGGCGCCACGGCGTCCGTGACGGTCGCGCCCAGGACATACGCCGTCTCGATGCCGGTCCATGCCATCCCGAAAACGCCCCGTCCCCATGTGGCGGCCCCCTCCACGTTGCCCGGCAACCCTCCTCCGGCCGCCGACACCGTGGAACCCGTGCCCTCGTCAAGGCGCCACAGGCCGATCAAGCCGGACTCCGTCCCGTCCAACACCGCTGTC
Organism: uncultured Verrucomicrobiota bacterium; assembly: GCA_903925515.1. Classification (GTDB taxonomy): domain Bacteria; phylum Verrucomicrobiota; class Verrucomicrobiia; order Limisphaerales; family UBA9464; genus UBA6176. The sequence continues at coordinate 6,210 of CAIYFP010000040.1, read as the reverse complement.
CGGAGAGCAAGGACCTGTTCTTCCGGCAACGCGGAGTTCCAGATCGACACGTCCTCCATCGCGCCTTGCAGGTGGCCACGGTCGCCCGTGTACCCGAACACAACCTCCGTTTGCCAGTTGAAGTCCGAGGACGACTTGCTGCCCGACGCCACCAGAACGCCATCCACGTAGATGCGCTGGCCCCCAAGGGCCGCGCCGTACTGGTACGCAACATGATGCCAGCGCCCGTCGCCAAGGCTTAGGCCGGAGGAGCCGATGCTCTCATTGGCGTAGATGCGCCCGACGATGTTGCCGCCCGACAGGTAAAGCAGACGATCGTAGCCCCCGCCGCCCACCTCGAAGAGGCCCGAGTCCGGCGAGACCGAGTGGAACCAAAACGACACGGTCATGGCATCCTCCGGCACGTCCAAGGGAACGCGGACTCGTGTGTCGCCCGAAAACTGAAGGTTGGCCCTCGCGGCGGCCGTTCGCCTTGGAGCCACCGGCAAGACTTGCACGGCATACGCTCCCGCCTGCCCCGGCGCCGGCACGACATGCAGCCCTGCTGCGGCGTCCCCGCTCGCGACCACGTCGCCCGACGGCCCGCGAACCACCATGGCGGCGGCCGCCTTGCCGGCGTCCACAGGCGTCCATGTCAGATTCAGCGCATTCCCCTCGCCGACCGATGGCACGCGGTAAAAGTCGCCCGTGAAGGGTTCGTCCTGCCGGAAATAACCCGAGACGGCGCCCGCGGCCTTCCCCGCTTCGGGCCTGAGCACGATCACGTTGGCGTCGGCCACGTTGTTGTTGGGCTCGCGCTCCAGCTGCATCCCGTCGCGTCCGAGTGACACCCGCAGCCGATACTCGCCCCGGTAGTCGTACTGGTACCGGGCGTACACGGTGTAGCTCCCGTCATGGGGCAACGTCACCACCGGCGACTGGCCCCAGCCGAAGTAGGAGTTGGCATACCAGTCAGTGATGTATCCGCCATCGGGACCATCGACCCGGTAGTACAACGGACTGCCAGCGGCATTGCCCACCGTTTCCACGGCCACCGACATCACGTCCCCGGCCCGGGCGCTAAACCGATAGAAATCATGGTCGGACGTGTCCAGCAGCCGCCCACGGGCCATGCCGGTCATCACACCGCCGGGCCCCGCCGCAAGGAGCGACGCCCGGTTGCCCAGCCAGATGGAGACACCGTTGCCGTTATAGTTTGCCGTGGCCATGTCCCGGACGCCGTCCTTGTTCCAGTCGCCCACAACAATCCCAATCGGACTGCCGGGAGCCGAAATCACGGTGGGGGTGCCAAAGGTCCCGTCCCCCGCGTTCATGAAGCGGGTGACATGGCTCGACGCATGCACGGCCGCCGCAAGGTCAAGGTCCCCGTCGGCATCAAGGTCAGACGCCACCAAATGGTACGGCTCGCTCCCAAGGCCACCGAGGTACTCCACCGTTCCAGACAGCCCCGTCGCCGTGTTCCGGATGATCCCCAGCGAACGCCCCGAACGGTTCAACACCACCACATCCCGGTCCCCGTCGCCGTCAAGGTCCGCAAGCACCACGTCTGCCGGGTCACCCGTCACCGGGCGGACGGAATCCAACGCAAGGCCACTTCCCGTGCCCCTAAGAAAGGCCGCGCCGCCCGAGCCAACCGCGATGACGTCCACCCGGCCGTCCCCGTCCACCTCACCCGCCGCCACGGACCATGTGCCGAAGCCCACGCTGACGTCGGTTCGAATGAAGCCACCGACGCCATCGTGCCGGAGCACCGTGAGGAAGGGAGCGTTTTGCTGCGCCACGAGGACCTCCGGCAACCCGTCGCCATCAAGGTCGGCCAAGCGCACGTTGCGAGGTTGCGCCCCGACGGGCACGGAGATCGGCGCAGCCCACGTGCGAACGCCCGTGGCACGATGCCATGCCAAGGTACTCGCCGAATGGTTGATGATCGCAATGTCCCGAAGCCCATCACCATCCACGTCGCCCACGGCCACGCCGATCGGTCCATTCTCGCATGGCAACGTCTGGATGCCCCCGAAGGTCCCGTCCCCTGCGCCATACAGGACGCTTGCCGTCCATGAGCCGTAGTTGGCCACCACAAGGTCCTCGTTCCCGTCGCCGTCGAGGTTGCCCGACGCGATGTCATAAGGATTGGACCCGAGCCCCAACGTCCCGGCCAGCAACCACGACCCGTCGGATCCACCCTGGGTTCCCATGGGCGTGGATCCTGCCGCGCCGTTGTTGGACCGGTTCTCCCCCACGAACCCCGGCAACGCCGCAACCGCGAACGCCCGCACGTGGGCAGCCTGCAAGGCATTGCCCGCCCGGTCGGTCAGGCCCGTTCCCAACGTGACTTGGTAACGCCCCGGTTGCAGCGGTCCATCCGTCACCCGGAATGTCGCATCCAAGCCCCCGGAATACCCCGCGCCCACCACCGCATACACGACGTCGTCGCCGTCCCCAAAGGTCGGGTTTGCCGACGACCGAACCTCGACGTTTGCCGAGCCATTCACGGTGCCGGCCGCCATGTCCTCGCTGAACCTCACCGTGAAGTCGGAAATCAGGGCCGTCGTCGTCTCGCCCTCCGCCGGGAGGTCCACCGACGTCACCGTCGGCGCGCGCTCGTCCGCCACGGACATCGAAAGGACGTACTGGGCCCCCAATCCTGCGCCGGAATCCGCGCTCACCCTCGCCAAAAGCGGGCCCGCGCCGGCCGGCACGTCGTAGGTCAGGCTAGCCTGCCCGGCATCCCCGGCGACGATCGTGCTTCCATCGGGACGCACCAACGCGATCCGGCCCGCAAGCGTGCTGGCGGGCATCGACGCCAGCTCCATGCGCACCGTGGTCCCCTCGCTCAGGTTGCCGAGCAGGAAATGATCGGGGCCGTCCCCCGTGCTGATGGCGCCCGCGACACGGGCCCGAAGCACGTTCCCATCCCGTTCAAACGCAAGGTCGGAAGGCGTCGCGGGAGAGTCGTTTCGCCCGGTGTCGCCTTCGGACTGCAACCCGCCGCGCAGCAGGTTGACGCGCAAGCGGTATTCTCCCCGGTAGTCATAGTTCCTCGAAACCCGAACCGTGTACGAACCGTCCCGTCCCAGCTTGAACGGCCCCCGTTGGCCCCAGCCGTAGTACGAGTTGGCATAGAAATCCGCGACGTAGTTGCCGACCGCGTCGGACACCAGGTAGTACAACTGGCTCGCACCCGGGCTGCCCACGGTCTCCATGCCCACCACCAGCAAGTCCCCGGCCATGGCCGTGAAGCGGTAGTAATCGACGTCGTCCCAAACGCCCAACGCCCCGCGACCCAGCGCCGTGACGAGCCCGGCGGGCTCCTCTGCCATGACGACGGCGCGGCGACCCAGCCAGATGTCCACGCTGCCATGGCCATGATTCGCCGAAGCAAGATCCTTCACGCCGTCCTCGTTCCAGTCGCCCACGGCAAGCGCAATGGGGTTGCGACTGGCCGGGTGAGCAAGGCCAGGGCCAAACTGGCCGGTTCCACGATTCAGGAAGACCCCGACCGCGACGGATCCATACCCCGCGACCACCGCATCGTGGTCCCCATCGGCGTCGAGATCCTCGATGACCACATGGTACGCGTCCCCCGACACCCCAACGACGGCCTCGGCAGGCGCGAACCCGCCCGCTCCATCGCCCCGGAACAGCCGCAGCGAACCGTCCGACTGAACCAGCCCCACGATGTCCTGCTTGCCGTCCCCGTCCATGTCGGCAAGTCCGACATCAATCATCCCACCGTCGTTGCCCACGGTGCTGGCCGCCCCGAGTCGGCCGTTGCCCTCGTTCAAGAGCACCTGGAACCCCGTCCTGTCACGGCTCACCGAGACCACGTCCCGGAAGCCATCGCTGTTGACGTCCGCAATCGCCACCGACCACGCGTTGCCGCCATTGGGATAGTCCGTGGCCTCGAACGTTCCGTCGGCAAGGCGTTTCAAGACCGTGAGGTGGCTTGTGTGGTGCATCGGGACCACGATTTCCGGACGACCATCCCCGTCGAGGTCGCCAAGCCGGGCATTTCTTGGATACGGGCCGACGGTCAACGGCGCCGGCGGTGCAAACATCAAGCCGCCGAGGTTCGCCACCACGCTCACGGTGTGCGCGGAGTGGTTTGAGGCCACGACGTCGAGGTCGCCGTCGCCGTCCATGTCCCCGAGCGCCAACGCCACGGAGCCACCCCCGCCCGGGACCGCCCGCGGCAAGCCGAACGTCCCGTCGCCATGGCCAGGGAGCACGGTCAGTTCGGCCGAGGAGAGGTTCGCCACCACAAGGTCCCGGTGGCCGTCTCCATCCAGATCACCTGCCGCAATCTCGTAAGGTCCGGAGCCCGCAGGCTGGGTCCCGGCAAATCCAAACGAACCCTCCGCCACGCCCAGCGGTCCGAGCGGCGTGGCCCCTGTCGGCGCGTCGTTCAACAGGTTCTCCATCGCGAACCCACCCACGTCGGCCACGGCGAACTCGCGTAAATAGGGCGCCGCCATGGGGTTCCCGGACCGGTCTTCGATCGCCGTGCCCGCCGTGAACCGGTATCGCCCCGGCTGCAACGGACCCGGAACCGCAAGGGTCAGCGTGACGCCCCCCGCGTACGACGGGTGCACCGGGACCAACACGTCGTCCGCGTCGCCCCATGCACCATTGGAACTCCACCTGAGCTCATAGCTCGCGGGGCTTCTCGCGGCACCGCCGTCCAATTCCTCGGACCACGCCATGCTCCAGCCATGAATGAGCTCCGAGCTCGTGGAACCCTCGCCCGGCAGCGCCGTCGAGACCACCGTCGGGCCCGTCGCATCCACAAGGTCCACCGTCACGACGTACCCCGCCCGGAAACCCTGCGTCCCCGACGACACCCGCAGCCGATAAGCGCCAGGGGCATCCACCAACCGGTTCAAGGGACCGCCCTTGGCGGACTCGACCACCGCGCCGGATGCGTCCTCCAGGGCCAACGTCACCCCGCTCCCCGCCAACGTGGTCCCGTCCGGGAATTGAGCCTCGGCCCGCACCGTTGTCGCGGCGCCCAGCACCCCAAGGTCCAGCACGTCCGGGCTTCCTCCCGACCACCCAGCATCCAAATGACCCGCAACCCGCGCCCGCACCTTGCCCTCCGTCCGCCGGAAGGCCATCGACGTGGGTTCTCCCCTCGCGCCTTCCACCTGCCATGCCCCCGACCGCTCCACCCGGAGCCGGTAACCGCTGGTCCCGTGGTCGCTCCAAGCCCGAAGGTAATAGGTACCGGGCGACGCAAGCACGACGCCATCCACCCTCGCCATGCCTTCCCAGTACCCGCCCTGCGCCTGCGCCACGACCCCGTCCGCCGCCGTGCGCACCTGCACCCATGGATGGATCCCCGGCCGGTCCGTGGCTTCCAGCGTCACTGTCACCCGGTCCCCGGCTTCCGCCTCAAACCGCCAATAGTCCACGTCGCCCGCACCCGTGAAAGTCCCCACGCCGTGCCCAAGGAATGTGCCCAGTCCGGCCGGGCTTTCCTCCACCCGCATCGCCGTCGCACCCGGCAACGCGCCGTTTTCCAATCCCTCGATCCTGCCAAGCACGGGATCACCAACCTCGAATCCCCTTGTGAAGGGCGCCATGTCCGTCCCGCCCGCGCCCTTCAATCCCGGCAACGTCCGATACCGCCACAAACCCGGCTGCAGTGGCCCGCCCGGAATGACGACCCGCAAGCCCCCGCCCGGCGAACCCAACCCGGCAACCGACAACGCCACGATCACGTCGTCCCCGTCCCCAAACACCCGGTTCGGTCCTGCCCCCCGCACCTCGTGCACCGACACCGACTCGGACGTCGCCGGGTCCAGTTCCGTGTGCGCCCAGAGGTCAAACCGATCCATCGCCGCCGAAAGCATCGAACCTTCCGTTGGCAAGGTCGTCCGCACGAAGCCCAGCGCAGCAAGGTCCGCCGACTTCCACACCTCCACGTTGTCGAGGCCCCATGACTCGTCGTCCAAGGACTGAAGGTTGGCACCCTCAAACCCCAGCACCACCGAGCTGGCCGACGCCGTGAAGGTCACCGGCACCCGGCGAAAAATGGAATCTTCCCACCCGCTGAACCCCAGTTGCCCCTTCACGTCCGCAGGGCGCGTCCATGTCTGCGTCCCGTTGAACTGCGAGATCGTCCGGTCCAACACCGCTTTTCCATCCACCCACACCCGGAACGTGTCCGGCCCGTAGTCATTCCCGTCCCAAGTGTCGAAAACGTACAGG
>CAIYFP010000039.1 GCA_903925515.1 uncultured Verrucomicrobiota bacterium | reverse complement strand
GGTGAGGGCCAGCTCACGGAACGTGAGTCGGGACACGGAAAACTTCCGGAGGAAGGCATGGCGGCGACCGCTAATGCGGCACCTGTTGACCATGCGGACGGGACTTGCGTTGCGCGGGAGCTTGCTGAGCGCGGCATAGTCGCCCTTGGCCTTCAGCTCGGCCCGAACCGCTGCATACTTCTTGGCGGTTTCAGCCTTCTTCTTGTCACGCGCCAACCAGGATTTCTTGGCCATAATGTTTTGGGTTACTTGGAAAACGGCATGCCCATGAGCTTGAGGAGATCGTATGCCTCCTCGTTCGTCGTCGCGGAAGTGACGATGGTGATGTCCATGCCTTGATTGAACTTGATCTTGTCCAGCTCGATCTCCGGAAAGATGGTCTGGTCCGGCAAGCCAAGCGAGTAGGTCCCACGCCCATCAAACTGGCGCGGGCTCACCCCTCGAAAATCCCGGATTCGGGGCAATGCGGTTGCAACAAGCCTGTCGAAGAACTCGTACATCACCTCTCGACGGAGCGTGACGCGGCATCCCACGGACTGGCCCTTCCTGAGCTTGAAATTGGCCACGCTTTTCTTGGCCTTGTTGACCACTGGCTTTCTTCCCGTGATTGCCAAGAGATCCTTCACGGCCTCCTCGAGCGCCCCTTTTTCCTTGGAGGTGGGGACCCCCATGTTCACGACGATCTTCTCGATCCGCGGGATTTGATGAACGTTGGAGTATCCGCGCTTCTCATGAAGGGCCTTCTTGACCTCGACCTCGTACTTTTCCTGCAACCGGGGTTTCATAATGCTCGTGATGGAAGGTGTCAGGAGGTGGCCCCGGCGCGGCGCGAGTCGTAGGCATCGGCCTTCATCACGTTGGAGACGTGAATGGGTCCTTCCAGCCAGAGGAGACCGCCTTGTGGGTTCTGCTGTGATCGGCGTAGATGATGAATCACCGGCTTGATCAGGCGCCTGCGGTCATCCCCGTCCTTGGACCGTTCGTCGGAACCCTCTAGAACAACCAATTGCCTGGCTCCTAGCACCTTGGCAACGGTTCCGCGACGCCCTTTGGCGGCGCCGGCAATCACGACGACTTGATCGCCTTTCTTGACGTGTAACTTAGGCATGGGAGTCGGGACTTAGATGACCTCGGGGGCCAAGGAAATGATCTTCATGAACTTCTTCTCGCGAAGTTCCCGGGCCACGGGGCCAAAGATGCGGGTTCCCTTAGGTTCCCCCTCCGCGTTGATGATCACGACAGCGTTGCGGTCGAACCTCAGGTACGAGCCGTCCGCGCGGCGAATCGCGGACTTGGTCCGCACGACGACGGCGTTGCAAACTTCGCCCTTCTTCACGGTCCCGTCCGGCGCAGCCTCCTTGATATGCACCTTCACCACGTCGCCAATCGATGCGTAGCGCTGGTTCTTGCCGAGGACGCCGATGTTCCACGCCACCTTGGCACCGGTATTGTCGGCAACGTCTAGGCTGGATCGTACTTGAAGCATGTTTGGGTTCCTTTCGAGTCGTTCCTGCGGCGCGTTACGCGGTGGCCCTTGACGACCCGTCCGCGTTCAAGACCTCAACAAGCCGCCAGCATTTCGTGCGGGACAGCGGCCGCGTTTCCTGGATGCGGACCAAGTCGCCCACCTTGGCCTTGCCGACCTCGTCGTGCGCGTAGTACTTGCTAAAGCTGCTGACAACCTTCTTGAACTCAGGATGCCTGAAGCGCCGCTCAACCCTCACGACGATGGTCTTCTGCATCTTGTCTGAAACAACCTCGCCGACCCGCTCCTTGCGGTGCCCGCGTGTTGATGTAACCGTGGAAGTCTCTGCCATAATAAAGCTTTCCCGTGATGACGTTTCGCCGATCAGGACTTGCTGGCCGTACCCTTGCGGATGGCACTCATGCGAGTCTCGCACCTTGCAATGTCCCGGCGCAGCTCCCGCATGCGGTGGGGCTTGTCAAGTCGCGCGGTGGCCTGTTGCAGCCTAAGGTTAAACAAATCGCGCCGGAGTTCCATGACGCGAGCCGCCAACTCTTGGGCGGTGAGTTCGTTGAGGGTGGATTTTGCCATGTCTGTTTCCTCGGGTGCCTAGCCGATCTTGTGGCGGGAGATGAACTTTGTGGCGATTGGCAGCTTCGTCGCGGCGAGGCGCATGGCCTCCCGAGCAACCACCTCGGGCACGCCATCGATTTCAAACAAGACGGTGGCCGGGCGGATGACGGCGACCCATGACTCGACTCCGCCCTTTCCGGTCCCCATCCGGACCTCGAGCGGCTTTTTCGTGAAGCTCTTGTCAGGGAAAATGCGTATCCAAACCTTTCCGCGGCGCTTCATGTAGCGGGTGATGGCCACCCGGGCCGCCTCGATCTGCTTGGCGTCCATCCAACAGCGCTCCAGCGCCTGCAGCCCAAACTCGCCGAAGGAAACGGCGTTGCACCGTGAAGCCAACCCCGTGCGGCTTCCCCGCTGCATTTTCCTGTACTTGACCCTCGCCGGCATCATTGCCATATCAGGACTCCCTTGGATTTTTCCTAATTGTCTATTGTCGCATCACGCGTTGCGACCGCCAAATGCCGGGGAGGGGTCTGTACGACGCGCCTCGCCCCGCTTGGTCTCGCCCTTGCAAATCCAGCACTTGACCCCAAGCTTGCCATACACCGTTTTGGCCTCGGCGAATCCAAACTCCACGTTTGCCCGGAGAGTGTGGAGTGGCACGGAGCCTTGATGATAGGTCTCGACCCTGGCAAGCTCGGCCCCGCCAAGGCGACCTGCGCATCGAATCTTGATGCCCTTGGCCCCAAGGTCCATGGCCATTTGCAGGGCCTTCTTCATGGCGCGGCGAAAGGCAATCCGGCGCTCAAGTTGCAGCGCCACGTTTTCGGCGACTAGTTGGGCATCGAGATCCGGGCTTTTCACCTCCTGGATGTCCACGTAGATGTCCTTTCCAGTAATCTTGGAAAGCTCCTCCTTGAGCTTGTCGATCTCGGAACCCTTCCTGCCAATAACGACGCCAGGTCGAGCTGTGTGAATGGTGACGCGGCATCGGCTGGCTGCCCTCTCGATGTTGATCCTCGGAACGGAGGCACCCTCCAGCTTCTTCTTCAGGACATCTCGGATCATCTGGTCCTCGACGAGCAAGGACCCAAAATCCTTCCTCGGAGAAAACCACTTGGAGCGCCAGTCGTGGTTGACCGGGATGCGGAAGCCGATGGGATTAGTCTTCTGACCCATAATCACTTGTCGCTTACGACGATCTTGATGTGAGAATTGCGCTTGATGATGGGCCCGGCTGAGCCACGGGCCTTGGGGATGAAACGACGAAGGCGACCGGCGGTCTGCGCGAACGCGCCGGACACGCGGAGAGATTCCGGACGGAGGCCGTGATTGTTTTCGGCGTTGGCTATGGCCGATTGCAAGGTCTTGGCCACGGCCCTTGCGGACTTCCGGGGCACCACCTTGAGAGTCGCCAAGGCCTGCAGGGCGTTCATGCCCTGCACTTGCCGAACCACCTCCCGAACCTTCTGGGGTGACATCCGAAAATTTTTGTAAATCGCGTGCACTTCCATGTTGCCTCCTACTTGGCCTCGGCCTTGGCCGTGTGCGCCCCATGCTTCTTGAACGTTCGGGTCAGGCTGAACTCACCGAGCTTGTGGCCCACCATGTTCTCGGTAACGAAGACCGGGCTAAAGATGCGCCCGTTGTGAACGTTGACTGTCAACCCGACAAAATCAGGCGTGATGGTGGAGCGCCGTGACCATGTCTTGATCGGCGCCTTGGACTTGGCGGCCTTGGCCTTCGCCACCTTGTCCATGAGGTGGTGATCCACGAACGGGCCTTTCTTGAGCGAGCGTCCCATAATCTCCTTACTTGAGCTTCATCGGGCGACCATCCCGGCGGACCAGGATGAACCTGTTGGAAATCTTGTACTTGGGGCGGGTCCTGTAGCCCTTGGCAAGGACGCCCCAGGGCGACGTGAGGTGCTGCCGTCCGCCGCCGCCCTTCGACTTGCCCTGTCCGCCACCATTCGGGTGATCCACGGGATTTCGGACCATGCCGCGCGACATGGGTCGCCGGCCGCGATGAATGGAACGGCCCGCCTTGCCGAGGACGACGTTCTCATGCTGGGCATTGCCAACGGCCCCGATGGTGGCCATGCAGTTCTCGTGAACCTTCCGGATTTCGCCGGAGGGCAACCTCAGCTGGGCGTAACCACCGTCGCGGGACATCAGGGTGGCTCCGGAACCGGCGGAGCGAGCCATCTGGGCTCCGCGGCCGGGAACCAGTTCGATGTTGTGGATCGTGACGCCGACCGGGATGGCAGACAGCGGCAGGCAGTTGCCCACGTCAGGGGCGGCCTGGCTCCCGTTCATGACTTTGGCCCCAACCTTCAGGCCATCCGGGCATATGATGTACTTTCGGTCGCCATCCGCATACTGGACCAACGCAAGCCTCGCCGAGCGAATGGGGTCATACTCAATCGCAACGACCTCCGCGACGATGCCGAGCTTGTTGCGGCGGAAGTCCACGGAACGAACCTTCTGCTTGTGGCCACCCCCGATGGCCCGGGCGGTGATCCGGCCATGGGCATTGCGGCCACCGGTCTTCTTCCGGGTGAATACCAGAGACTTCTCCGGACGTGACTTCGTGATGTCGGAGAAGTCTGCGTACGTTATGTAACGCGTTGACGGCGTCAGCGGCCTAAATGTTTTCACAAGCTAGTATTCTTAAGGACACGGGGCGCTCGCTCTCGTGCACTCGGCCCTCACCCCCCGCCACCATGGGTGGCAGGTTTTCGGCCGCGCTCATCGTTTTGCTTTATGGGCCAAACGGGAGGCGAGATAGTATTGAGGCGAGGACGGTCTGCAATGCTTTTTTCAAAAAAGTTCGGGAAGATCGTCTCCTGCATGCCCGATGCGGATGGGAGGGTGGCGAAGGTGCCCTGATTTTGCGGTCGCAAGGCGGGGGCAGGGGCGAGACGCTGCGGGATGATGTTGTTGCCGTGCCCCGAGGTGATTTGCACCCATGAGAGCGATCTCGACGGACTGGTCTCGGGGCTCTTGCTGCAAAGGCTCGCTCGCCACGTGTACTCGATGGAGGTTCCGCTCGAGGCGTACAACTACCAGGCGTGGAGGTCTCGGCGCATGGCCGAGGACGCGGCATGGGTGGCGGACTTCATTCTGGAATCAAGGCTTGACAAACCAGGTTGGATGCTGGTGGACCATCACACGACCACGTTCCGCCCGCGGAATGCCAGGGCCATTCACGACACGACGAGGTCCGCGTCCCTGCTCTGCTACGGGCTCCTGTGCGAGCACGGCCTTGGGAGCCCGGTTCTCGACCGTCTCGTGCACCTTGCCAACGTGGGCGATCTTTTCGTGGAGTCGGATCCGGAATTTGAGCTTGCCTGCGACTGTGGCTCGCTTGTGAAGACGTACGGGTTCTGGGACCTGCACTCGGTGATCGGGGGCGTCGCGGAGGCGATCCTGGGCCATCCCTTGCTGGAGGTCATGGCCACGCGCCGCCGCGTGGAGGACCCCATCGGCCTTGAGCTGGCGCTACGCGGGATTGTGGAGATCTCCCCCGAGGTGGCGATGGTCCGGGCACCGGTCGGCAACACCAATCTGATCGTCCACAAGATCCTGAACCAGCGGGCGGTGCCGCACCCGGTCGTCGTGAGCCTTCACCGGCGAGGCAACGGCTCGTACGTGGCGAGCTTTCGTTCGCTCAGGGGCGAGGCGCTGGCCGTCGCGACGAGGTTCGAGGGCGGAGGTGGGCACCCCAACGCGGCCGGGGCGACCCTGCCGAAGCTGAACAGCCTTGAGGCCGCGATCGACCACCTGCGTGCAAGGCTGGCGCCCGGTGGCGGGCAGCGGGACGGACTTCAGTCGATGTCGGGTTCGTTCGGCGGCTTGCAGTGGCCGGGCGAAGGCCGGTGACGTGGCGTGGGGCGTGGGGCCCGCCGGGCGGGCGAGGACGCGACTTCGGGCTTTCACGCGCCTGCCGGGCGAGCGAGCCTCGCGTGGTTCCATGGATTTGGCATACCTTGCATGGCCGGAGGTTGCGGCGTTGCCGCGGACGGTTCCGGTTGTCATTCCCATCGCAGCGCTGGAGCAGCATGGCCATCACCTGCCGCTGTTCACGGACAGCATGCTTCTCGGCGAGGTGGTTCGAAGGATGCGGGCCGAGCTTGCGGGCGAGGTGCTCTTCGCGCCGCTGACATGGCTGGGGAACTCCCACCATCACATGGGCAAGGCCGGCACGTTGTCGGCGAACCCTCGCACGTACCTCGACCTTCTATGCGGGCTTGCGGACAACTTCATTGCGCATGGCTTCAGGCGGATCGCCTTCCTGAACGGCCACGGCGGCAACGACGTGCCCGCGCGACAGGCGGTGTTCGAGCTGAGGCAGGCGCATCGTGACGTCGAGGGCCTCCTGCTGTTGGCCGCGACGTATTGGAACCTTGCGGCGCCCCCCGGGAACGCCGGCCTGCGGCAGCCCGAGATGGGGCATGCCTGCGAGTGGGAGACTTCCATGATGCTCGCGATCTCGCCCGGGCTCGTGCGCGGACACCGCGACGCATGGCCGGTGCCACCCGGCAAGGGGTTCGAGCCGGCATCCCGCGGGTGGATCATGTCGGACCGGTCGGAGCCCGGGCACATCGGGTGGCCATCCGCCGCAACTCCCGAGAAGGGCGAGGCGTTGTTTGCGGCGTTCGCTGGCGGGGCCGTGGCGCTGGCGAGGAGGATGGCGAGTTGGGACGGGAGGTCATGGGATGCCCCGGGGGAGCCATCATGAGCGAGCCGGTGGCTGGTCGGGGAGCACGTTGGAAATGGTCTGTTTGCGGCCTGCTGCTGCTGGCGTCGGCGGTCAATTACATGGACCGGCAGACGCTCGCGCAGGCGTCGGTCCGGATCACGCGCGAGCTAGGCCTGACGGACCTCCAGTACGGACGCGTCGAGGCGGTGTTCGCGTATGGGTTTGCGCTGGGCTCGCTGGTGTTTGGATGGCTTGCGGACCGCGGTTCGGTGCGGGGCCTGTACGCGGTGGTGCTGGCGGCATGGTCGTTGGCGGGGATGGCGGCAGGGCTTGCGGCCGACGGGACGCAGCTTTTCTGGTGCCGAGCCGTCCTTGGGTTCTTCGAGGCCGGGCACTGGCCATGCGCCATCCGGACGACGCGGGCGCTGCTGGACGAGAAGGACAGGCCGATGGGCAACGGGCTGTTGCAAAGCGGGGCCTCGCTCGGGGCGATCATCACGCCGGTCGTGCTGCTGGGGATGATGGGCAACGAGGAGGGCGGCTGGCGCCGGCCCTTCATCCTCGTGGGCATGGCCGGCATGGCATGGCTGGTCCCGTGGCTTTGGATGGTCCGGTCGTCCGATCTTCGTCCACCCCTTGCCATGCGAACTGGCGATGCGGTTCCAATTCGATCCCTTCTTGCGTCCGGGAGGTTGTGGACGGTGCTGGCGACCATCGCGTGCATCAACACGACATGGCAGGTCTTGAGGGCGTGGCTACCCAAGTTTCTGCAGCAAGGGCGCGGCATGGCGGAGACCGACACGCTGTGGTTCAATTCGGCTTGGTTTGCGATGGCGGACGTGGGGTGCATCGGGGCGGGTGCCGCGGCAACGTGGCTGGCGAGGAGTGGCCGCACGGTGCCGGGCGCGCGGCTGATGGTCTTCGGGGTTTGCGCCGCGGCGTGCGCGCTGGGGGCGGTGCTCCCGGCTCTGCCGACTGGCCCGGTCCTGCTGGTCGTCCTTGGATTGATGGCGGCGGGAGCGCTCGGGGTGTTCCCGCTGTACCATGCGTTCACTCAAGACCTGCCTTCGACGCGGCAGGGATTGGTGACCGGGATGGCCGGGGTGGCAGGGTGGGTTTCGCCGGCCTTGGCGCACGAGGCCTTGGGCCGGCTGACGGCGACAACGGGGTCTTATGATGCCGGGCTTGCCGTGGCCGGCATGCTGCCGCTGGCACCCCTTGCTCTTCTGGCCTGGGCATGGAGGAAACGCGCGCCACGGGAGTAGGCCTAGCAAAGCCGAGTATTGTGTCCCATCCATCGCTGATGTCGGGTCGCTCCAAGAAGGCCCCGGGGCGAGGCAAGGGGACGGAACCTACCCGCGGCGGCCGGGAACGGACAGGCCACGAAGACCCGCCTTCATGGAGCCACCCGAACGGCGGCGGTACATCTCGTGGGGCACCTTCTGGTGTTCCTGCACGAGCCGGGCCGCCGTCTGAACCCGGCGCGGGCGGGGCCTCATCACGTGGCGCAGCGACGCTACCCATCCGGAGACAGCAGGGGTTCTGGAGCAGGCCAGCCATGTGCCGCTTCCGCAGCCATTCTGCGTCGCACACATCGGCCTTGCGACCGGGCACCGCCCTCCCGTGAACTGCGTTGACCCAGCAGACCCCGATGCCCGCCGCCTCGGTGTGGACCTTCTTGCTGATCGGCCGGGCTTGCTCGCCCGCGCGATGACTCGCTTGCGCGGGCACCTTGAGGGTCTCGACGTAGGGCTTGGGGCTTGTGCTGTCTTGTGCCATCGCGGCAGCCGGCGAGGGAAGCGGGTCCATGTCCTGAACGAGGATGCGGGCCCGGAAGGCTCACACCAACGCGGGGCGGCCCGCGGCGGCTGCGGCCATGCTATCCAGCGGGGGCACGGCACAGGCTCGCCCTCCATGCACGCCCGGCCCGCTTCCGGGTGACCGCGCCAGCTTGCACCCGGGAAGTCACGGGAAGGCGTGGTAGCCATGGGAGGCGAAGACGCAACGAGTGCCTGATCGGTCTAACAGCCGCCGGCGGCGCCTCATGGTTCGGGAACCGGGCTTTGGATGGCGACTGCCGCGGGGGGGCAGAGATCGATGCCCCGGGTTGACACGCGTCCGCACCCCGGGCCAAAACGCCTCATGCTTCCTCGCCTGATCGCCGTCGCGGCCTCCGCCCTCGCGCACGCCTGTCTCCTCGCAGGACCCACCCATCGCTGGGTCGTCTCCGCAAACGAGGGCAAGCTCGATCTCGTCACCGGTACCCAGCGGATGCTTCCCAACCCGACTCCCGACTCCGTGACCCTCCTCGACTTTGCAACCCTTCCGCCCCGTGTGCGCCACCTCACCAACATCCCCAACACCGTTCTCGGCCCCCCTTCCAACGTTGCCATCAGCCCCGACCACCGGCACGTCGTCATCGCCAATTCCATCGTCCCCGACGCATCCCGGGCCAACGGGTGGCGCCCCGCGCGTGACATCCACGTCCTCGACCTCGACTCCGAGCCGCCGTCCGTTGCCACCTTCGCTGTCGCCGGGCTTCAGCCCTCCGGCCTTTGCTTCTCCCGCTCTGGCCGCCACCTCGTCGCAGCCAACCGCGCCGCAGGGACCGTCTCCCTCATGCGTTTCGAGGACGGCCGCCCCACGCTTCTCCATTCCATCGAGGTGGCCGACCCCGCCATCGAGGTCGCCGACGTCGCCGTCAGCCCGGACGATCGCTTCGTGGTCGCCTCGCTCACCAAGACCAACCAACTCGCGGTGCTGCGCAAGGACGGCGACCGCCTCTCCGACACCGGCCGCCGCATCTCCACCTACGGCAAGCCTTACCGCGTGATGTTCACGCCCGATGGCCACCACGTGCTCACGGCCGGCGCCGGCAACGGGAACAGCCTCGACACCGACGCCCTCACCGTCGTGCAACGCAAGGGCGACCACTTCCTCGCTTCCGGCTTCGTCCCCCTCGCCGCAGGCCCGGAAAGCTTCGACATCAGCCCCGACGGCCGATGGGGTGCTGCCGTCCTCATGAACGGATCCAACACCGCCCCCGACAACCCCATCCACACGAGCCACGGCCTCCTCGTCCTCTTCAGGCGCCGAGGGGACACCTGGAGCCGCGAACAGGTTCTCCCCACCGGCGCCATCCCCGAGGGCGTCGTCTTCACTCCAGACGGGCGCCATGTCGTCGTCCAATGCCATCCGGACCGCCAGCTTAGGCTGTACCGCCGCATTGGCTCGCGGCTCCAGGAACTTCCCGATCGCATCCCCGTGCCCGGCATGCCATCGGGCCTTGGGGCCGCCCGTTGAAGCCGTTCATGAACTCCGCCGCGCAAGGACATGAAGCCTGACCGTGGGACGACGGCCTGGAGTTGTGGGCCCCTTGTACGCAGCCGGGTAGCCCAAGTTCCGCTGTTGGCGGGGCTGTTTCACGGTTTTGCTTGGGTTTCCCAAAATCAGCACCCCGTTTTCTCCAACACATTTTCCACCAGCCGCGAACCCCTCGGCAGCCTCGGCGTCACCTCATGGTCCCCCCGCTTCGCCGGCACGCTCACGTCCATCGAGCGGATCGTCCCCAACGCCTCCACCCGCTTCCGCGCGCTCGTCCCATGCCCCTTCCCCCTCATCCCAGGCTCGATTCGCCCGTTCCACACTGGTTCCGACACCCCATGATGCGCCTCATGCAGATTTCCGCCGTCAAACTGCCGGCTGCTTCGCCCGGGTTGCCACGTTGGCTGGGAGCGCATGGGGTCGTGATCGGGTTGGCCATGCTGCTGATCCAAGTGTTCCCGAAGCAGGGTCTCGGCTGGGTGGTCGGCGCGGCCCCGTTCAGCCTCGGCTTCGGCCTGGCCCAGTCGGGCTTGCTCGCGGCGGGAGGCTTCCATCGATGGCTCCTCTGGCCGGTGATCAGCGGAGCGAGCTGGTGCTTGGCCCGGATGGCCTGGGAATAGGGCCTCCGAACGTTCGTCACGCAGGACCCAACCGCTTGGGCTTGGGTGGTCTTGGCCTTCGCGCTCGGTACCGGCCTGGCCCTGCACTGGATGGGCCGTCGGCCGATGCCGGAATCTTAAGACCGCGATGATCGGGAGAGGGTTGGCCATGGGGTGGTTCGGGACCGAGTGCACGCGTTCGAGTTGATGAACAACCATGACGAACTGCGGGTGTGATGCGTCGGATCACCCCCCGCGAGACGCATCGCCGATTGCTGCCCCGCGAGTCCGTTGGGTTCCACGGGGCGCATCGGCGGCAGGTCACGTCTTCCAGGGAAGGTTCAAGTCGGTCGAGTTCCGGGATGAGATCCGGATGCACGAGTTTGGCCGCACGTTCACCCGAGCCCGGCGCTGGTCGCGGAATGGGGGTTGTCCATGGAAGCACGGCGGCCGGCGCGTGTGCTGGGGTGTTCGGACCCGGGGGCGGGACGCGGCGGGGCGGCCCTTGCCCCTGGCCCATCAGAAGGGAAATGGAAGCCTTCGTGTCGAGGATGCGGCGCAAGTATCCAGCGCGCGGGACCGATCCGATGACCTCACCACCGGCTGAGCTTGCCGGGCACGGTCGATGCCCTGCGGCAGTACTGTCCGGTAATCGCCCACGGACGGTGACGGACAGCAAGGGTTCGATGGCCGTGCAGCCCCTACGAGGACATGGCGGAGGTTGGCTGGCCTCGATGGGGTGCCCGTTGCGCGATCTGGAGCGGACGGAAGGATTGAGGCGGGGGCTCGTCATTGAGCCGTCGTAATCTTCCCTGATCCGCGCGTAAGAAGTTTTTGAGTGCCCGGTTGTCGCCCCACGCGGCCCGGCCCGAGTTCGGATCCTGCCGGCACTGTTCGCGTCTTGGCGTCCTCGCGTGATTCAAAGAGCAAGACCTCCCAAGCTTTGATTCCATGGAGCCTGCAGCGGGGATCTGCACACGCGAAGACACGAAGACGCGAAGAATTCGATCACAGAGATGCCCATGCCGAGGTTCATGCCCATCCGCTACGATCGCGTGTTGGCACGCAGCCTGACGCAACTCGCCCGCTTGAGGATCGCGAGCTTCCCAACTCCTTGCGCGGGGATTTAGGTTCTTCCTCCGTTTGTCGGGGCCATCCCATCCCGACAACCCCACCTCATTTCGGCCGCGCATGGAACGGGACGTGGAGGTTCACGACGGCTTGGGCGCCGAGGTCGAGGTCCATGGCGGGAGCAAGCTTGCTGCTGTCCCAGTCGGAAAGGTCCATGGTCCGCTCGCTTTCCCATCCGCCGGAGGTGTTCGCATCGGCACCGGTGCCCAAGGCGACGCTGGGCAACGGGGCTCGCGAGCCGATGCGGACGATCACACGCGAGAAGTCGGGGGCGTAGCCGGCGGAGCCTGACTGGACGGCAGTCACCTGCCGAAGGACTTCGGACAACCTCAGCGGGTACCGGTCTGAAAAGGCGGAGCCCGGTCCGCTGGACCAAATCGGCCGGAGAAGCTGGTCCGCAGGCATCG
>CAIYFP010000038.1 GCA_903925515.1 uncultured Verrucomicrobiota bacterium | reverse complement strand
TTGCAAGGGGGCGGCGGTGCCGTGGCGATGGGCGTGATGGCGGTCGTGTCGTTCCTCGCCGCCCTCGCATGCGGCCAGCTGTCGTCCATGATCCTCAGCCCTCGTCGAATCACGGAGGACGCGGGCCGTTTCCTGGGTGCGAGCGAGGAATACCTTGCGTCGTTGCCGGCATGGCATGGCGGCGGGAAGGCATGAGGGAACAATCCGGCTTGAAGGCGCGCGCGAACGGCGAACCGGGGCCGGGCCCGCGGGCACGCGCCAACCCTGATCCGCACGAACGAAGTTTTTGAGTGTCCGGTTCTTGCCTCACGCTGCGCCGGCGGAGGGTTGAAAAGACAGGAGCTCCTTGAATCGCCTCCGCCGTGGGTCGGATGCGTCGGCGTGAGAGGGTAGGGGGACGAGTCGCCCTGGGATGGCGCTGCCCTTGACATCCCACCCCAAGGCTGGGGCCGCAATCCGGGCTTGTGTCCTTCCTTCCAGGACGAACCCCCTCCATGTGGACGGAAAATCCAAGTCGCGGCCGGGGGGGGAAATGGTCCCCGTTCGTGGACCCTTTTCCGGCCGTCTCGCGGGGGTTCCCCGGCGTTTTGGGTGGGGGTCACTCGGCCCTCGCCGGGGCCCATGCCTCACACAGGGGCATGGCAGCCGATGCCATCGGTCCGGCGGCCCGGCGCCCCAGAGGGCCAGCCACACGGTGGTCCGGCAACGCCCCAGGTTCCGGGGACCCGAAGACACGAGACCTGAAGGGGCGGCATCCGGGGCAAGCAGCGAACCCCTGGGTTGCGCATTCGCCCGGGGATCGTGTCCCATCGAAGGCCATGTCGGCAGCGGAAGGTTTCGAGGGCATGGGCAAGGGCCCGGGCGCGAGCGTCGGCCCGGACGCGAGCGACCGGGCGGGGTTGGCCGCGTTTTACCGCCGGGCCTTGCTGGAGGACGTCGTGCCGTTCTGGCTTCGGCACGGGCTGGACCGGGAGCACGGCGGCTTCATGACATGCCTCGACCGGGACGGGTCGGTGCTGGACACGGACAAGAGCATCTGGTTCCAAGGCCGGGCGGGATGGATGTTTGCGTCGTTGTGGCTGACGGTGGAACGCCGGGAGGAATGGCTGGAGGCATCGCGCTCGTGCGTGGACTTCATCCGGCGCCACGGACATGCGGATTCGGGCAAGATGTGGTTCTCCGTGACGCGCGAGGGGCGGCCGTTGCGGATGCGGCGGTATGTGTTCAGCGAGGCGTTCGCCTCGATGGCCCATGCGGCGTTCGCGCGTGCGACCGGGGACGCGCGGGCGGCGGAGGATGCGGTGCGGGCCTTCGCCTTCTACCTGCGGCACTCGTTCGAGCCGGGCGTGATGCCGTCAAAGCTTGAGCCCACCCGTCCTTCGAAGGGCCTGAGCCCGCTCATGATTGGCGTGGTGACGGCCCAGGAACTCCGGCTGCACCTGGGCGAGGTAAAGGTCTCGGGCCGGACGTGCACGGAATGGATCGACGCGTTCATCGGGGAGATCGAGCGCGACTTCGTGAAGCGGGAGCATCGGGCGTTGATGGAGGCGGTGGGTCCGGACGGTGCCCTGCTGGACCACCTTGACGGGCGGACCTTGAACCCGGGGCATGCGATCGAGTGCGCATGGTTCATCATGAACGAGGGGAGGTTGCGAGGGGACGCGCGGTGGGTCGGGCTGGGGGTGGAGATCCTCGATTGGATGTGGGACCGAGGATGGGACCCCGTCCATGGCGGCCTGCTGTACTTCACGGACGTCGAGGGCAAGCCGGTGCAGGAATACTGGCATGACATGAAGTTCTGGTGGCCGCATTGCGAGGCGATCCTCGCGACGCTGCTGGCGTGGTTGCTGACGGGGGACGAGCGCCATGCAACGCGGCATCGCATGGTGCACGAATGGAGCTTCCGCCACTTCCCGGACCCGCGGCACGGGGAGTGGTTTGGGTACCTGCACCGCGACGGCTCCGTGAGCCAGCCCGCCAAGGGCAACCTCTTCAAGGGCCCGTTCCACCTGCCCCGGATGCTGTGGCAGTCGATGCGGTGGCTGGAGGAGGCGGCTTCCGCGAAGGATGGCGCCGTCCCCTGATCGCATGGCCGGGATCATGGGCTGCGGGGAGGTCCCGCGCGTCCATGGCTCCCGTGCCGCGCCCAGGAATTGCCGTTTGCCCGGGAGGGGATGGCAGTAGGATGGGCGCATGAACAAGGGACGCGGGATTCGCGTGTGGCCGGCCGTCGCGGTGCTGGGGCTTGGGACTGCGGCGGTGGCGGTGGTGTGGCTGGACCCGTCGCGGTCGCACCAGCAACGCAACCTCACGGCCCTCACCACGGCGGTCTTCGTCGTGCCATTGCTGGTCGTGTGGTGGGGAGTGCTGTCGCGGGCGCCGGGCCGCGCGCGGGCGGCGGGTGTCGCGGGCGTGCTGGGCTTGATCGCGATCTTCTTCGCCTTGTTCCGCGTCTCGGGCGTCAGCGGCGACCTGCGCCCCATTTTCTCGTCACGATGGGAACGCATGCCCGCGAAGGCGGCGGCGGATGGCACGACGCGCGCCGGGCAATGGGACGACGTACGGGGCGAGTTCCCGCAGTTCCATGGACCGTCTCGGGACGGCGTCATCCGCGGGGTGCGGTTGTCGGAGGGCTGGGCGACGAACGCGCCAACGGAGCTTTGGCGAAGTCCCGTCGGGCCGGCATGGTCGGGGTTTGTGGTGTCCCGGGGACTCGCCGTCACGATGGAACAGGATGGCGGCGAGGAGGTGGTGACGGCGCGCCGGCTCGACACGGGCGAGCGAGCATGGGAGGCACGGTCCCCGGGGCGTTATGCCACGACCATCGCCGGCGAGGGGCCCAGGTCATCCCCGTTGGTCGTGGGGGACCGCGTGTACGCGATGGGCGCGACGGGGACGTTGAGCTGCCTTGCCATGGCCGATGGCAAGGTGATCTGGCGTGCGGCAGTCGCGGAGCTGGCGCGATGCGGCGTGCCGGAATGGGGCTTCGCGTCGTCGCCGTTGTGGGTGGATGGCCGGGTGGTGGTGTTGGCGGGCGGCGAGAAGGCCGTGTGGGCCTTCGGCGCCATGGATGGCAAGGTCGCATGGTCGGCCGGCGCCGGCGGCGCAAACTACGGCTCGGTGCATGTCGTCGAATGGTCCGGCCCGCGTGCGCTGGCCTACCTCTCGGGGCGCGCATGGGTGGGGCTGGACCCGCGAGACGGGCGGGAATTGTGGCGGCATCCGTTCGGGGCCGGAATGCCGTTGGTGGCGGCGCCGGTCGTCCTTTCAAGCAACCGCGTCGTCCTGAGCGCCGGGTATGGCGTCGGCGCCGAGTGCGTCGAGTGGACCGCCCAAGGCCCCCGCACGGCATGGTCCAGCAAGAAGCTGAAGGCGAAGTTCGCAAACCCGGTGGCGTTTGGAGACATCGTGTGCGGCCTTGACGACGGCATCCTTGCGGCCGTGGACGGGGGGACCGGGGCGGGGTTGTGGAAGGAGGGGCGCTGGGGCCACGGGCAAGGCCTGCGCGTGGGAGACCATTACCTGCTGATGGCCGAGACGGGCGACCTGCTGTTGTTGAAGCCCGGGCGCACGGGGCCGGGCGAGCGGGGACGCCTCCGGGTGCTGGATGGCAAGACATGGAACCCGATCGCGCTGGCCGGGGACCGGTTGCTGGTCCGGAACGACCGCGAGGCCGTCTGCCTTCGATTGCCCGCCGCACGGACCGGCTCGCCTTGAACCGGAACCGGGGCATGGTCACGCATGCGAATCCGGGAACTCCAGTTCGGCACCGTAATCCGCGCCCCGCGGGACCGCGTCTTTGCATTCTTTGCCGATCCCTCGAACCTCATGCGCCTCACGCCGCCATGGATTCGGGTCCGGTGGGCGGGGACGCCGCCCGCGACCATGCGCGAGGGCCAACGCCTTGCGTACTGGGTCCTCCTGCGCGGCCTTCCCTTCCCATGGCGCGGCCACCTTCGCGCATGGGACCCGCCCCGGATGTTCGCCGACGTCCAGGACCTTGGCCCGTACCGGCGCTGGGACCATGAACATCGGTTCGAGGAAACCCCCGGCGGCACCCGTGTGGTGGACAGGGTCCGCTATGCCGTGTGGGGCGGCGAGCTGATGGATCGATGGGTGGTGCGCCCGGAGCTGGAACGGATGTTCGCCTACCGGACCCTTGCGCTGGAGAAGGCGATGGGTTGAGCGAGGCGCGCGGCGCGGGCGGTGCGCAAGGAAAGG
>CAIYFP010000037.1 GCA_903925515.1 uncultured Verrucomicrobiota bacterium | reverse complement strand
TGGCGTGTGTCGCGCCGTTGGCGCTCCCGGGCCATGCAAGGCATCGCATGCTCGGGTCCATCGCGTGAAACGGAAACCGGGCACTGCAAACCTTCCCACGCGGGCATCCGGGGCTCGGGAACCGCCTTGCCACCGGCATGCGTTTCCGGGGCAATGGAAGGGCGCATCGCGTCGCGCATGGCCTTCCGAGTCTTCCTACGAAGCCCCTGGGTCGCCCGACGCGATGGGCCGTTGCCGCCATGGGACATCCATCCACCACGGGAAACAACGCGAACGACGGGCCGGATCGGTCCGGCCTGATCCGGGCCTTCCGCTCGCTCGTAGGCAACGCATGGTCATGGGCGCGCGGTCGTCGTGAACCCCATGCCACCCATTCCATCCCATCCAACCCGCAACCATCCCCCAGCGGCAACCCGGTCCCACCGCCCGGCTCGGCATCAGAACCCAAAACCCTCCGCCTCACCCTCCCCGGTGGCGTCGAGATGGTCCTGTGCCGGATTGAAAAGCCCGAGGGTGGCTTCCGCATGGGGGAGAGGGGGTTTGCTAATAGGGAGGAGCCCGTCCACACGGTGTTGATCCCGCATGCCTATTACATGGGCAAGTACCCGGTGACGCAGGAGCAATACCGGGCTGTGGCAGGCCGGGTCGAGGCACTGAGCGGGCGCTCGGACCCCAGCTATTTCAGGGGCGACCGACGTCCGGTGGAGCAAGTGGCATGGCATGAGGCAAACGAGTTGTGTGCGGCATTGGGAGAATGGGTTCCGGCCGGGTGTTTGCCCGAGGGCTATGGCTTGTTTTGCCTTCCGACCGAGGCGGAATGGGAGCATGCCTGCCGAGCCGGGACGGACACGGAGTACCACACCGGCGACGGGGAGGGAGCGTTGTGTGCGGCTGGCTGGTTTGGCGGCAACTCGAGTTTTGAAACGCACGCCGTGGATGCCGCGATGCCACATGGCGCACCGCCCCAGGCCAATGGGTTCGGGCTCTTGCACATGCACGGGAACGTCGGTGAATGGTGTCATGATGCCTTGTATGAGGAGTCCTATCGCGAGCCTTGCGACGGGACCTTGGACCCGGGCCAACTGTTGCGCTTGAAGGAATGGCGATCAGGGCAAGCGACCAAGATACCTCGGGTTATCACATCGCGACTGCCCGATTCGAATGGGAGCTTGGAGCAGTCGGCCGGCAACCGCGTATTCCGCGGCGGTTCGTGGGACAACTTCGCCGGGTGGTGTCGCTCGGCCACCCGGTTTTGGCGCGTGCCAGAGGACGGTATCCGATACGTGGGCTTCCGTGTCTGCTTGGTCCCCGGTCCAGCCGTTCCGCCCGCAGCAAGCGCGAACCAGCACGAAGCGTAGGCACGCCGGCTTGATGCCCTGGGAGCGCGGCCGCCCCCGGCCGCATGGTCCATGGAAATCCAATGCTGTAGGCCGCGTGCCCTCACGCGGCGGCAAGCATGTCGCACCTCCGTGCGCCGGGTGAGGGCATCCGGCCATAGGCGTTCACCTTGGAACGTCCGCACAGGAAACGCCCGATGCGGCATCCCTTGCCTTGGGCTTGTGGGCTCGGGCTTTCGTGTATTTCGTGTATTTCGTGGTTCCACAAACGCCGGGCTGTGGGCCGGCGGCATGCGGGGCCGCGGTAGTTGCGTGCTGCCTCGGGTAGGTGAAGGGAAGCCATGCGAGGTGCTTGAGCGCGGCCAAGGGTTGGAACCACGAAACACACGAAATACACGAAAAAGGCAATCTTCTCGTGCCGGCGGATCG
>CAIYFP010000036.1 GCA_903925515.1 uncultured Verrucomicrobiota bacterium | reverse complement strand
CGATCCGCCGGCACGAGAAGATTGCCTTTTTCGTGTATTTCGTGTGTTTCGTGGTTCCAACCCTTGGCCGCGCTCAAGCACCTCGCATGGCTTCCCTTCACCTACCCGAGGCAGCACGCGATCACCTCGCCCCCGCATGCAACCGGTCCCCATCTCAGCGTTTGTGGAACCACGAAACACACGAAATACACGAAAACCCGGGCCCACAAGCCCAAGGCAAGGGATGCCGCATCGGGCGTTTCGTGTGCGGTCGTTCCAAGGTTAACGCCTATGGGGCACCCGGCCTACAACCCGGACCGGCCCATTCCAACCTCACCCCCCGGGTGAGGTCTCGGATGGATGCCAAAGGGCCTCTTGGCCTTGATGGGACGGCCATTTCCTTGCCTTGAAGCCCTCTTCGACTGCCGTTTCTGGGATCAATCGCCTCTGTTTCGGCGCTCCCGGAAAGCCCCGGGGCCTTCTCGGAGCAGTCCAAGGAGCCGCGGTTCTTTTCGGGTCCCACTTCGTGGCCCGCTCCTCACCGACCACGGCGGGTTTGCCCGTCGCCCGCGCCTCGTTGGACCTGAAAACTTCCCGCCGCGAAACACCCGCCATGCAGGAGACACGACACGAGGGCGGCTCAAAGCCCCGTGGGATGGTCGATGAAGACCCACGGCACCCCGAATCGACGCGACCACGCGGCGGCAAGCGCCTTCACGCCGAACGTCTCGGTCGCATAGTGCCCCGCATGGAAGGCATTGATTCCGAAATCCTCCGCCATGGCGTACGTCCAGTGGGGCCCCTCCCCCGTCACCAACGTGTCCACGCCCTCGGCACGCGCCTTCGGGATCTCCGAGCCCGCGCCGCCCGTGCAGATGCCAATCCGACGGCACTCCACGGGCCCGCCGGGCAGGATGCGCGGAGGCACCCCGGTGGCCTTGGCGAGCATCGTGGCGAGGGATTCGCGGGCGATGGGTCTCGCAAGGTCCACGCGAACACCCACCGGCATCCCCTCGTGCCTGAGAAACGGCTTCCATCCGCCCCAGCCCATCGCGCGCGCCAAGCCGGCCGCGTTGCCCAGAACCGGGTGCCCATCCAACGGGAGATGCTGCGAATACACCGCGAGGTCGTGCTCAACCAGAAGCCGCAGCAACTCCGCTCGCCGCCCCGCCCATGGCGTCGTGGGACCCCAGAAAAGGCCGTGATGAACCACCAGGAGGTTGGCCCCCGCATCCACGGCCTTGCGCGCGACAGCCAACGTGCCATCGACGGCGGCAGCGATGCGCAGGACTCGCCCGCGGTTCTCGAACTGCAACCCGTTGACGGCCCCCGGGTAGTCCTTGAACCGGTCAGGCCGAAGCAAGGCCTCGGCATGGGCAACAAGGTCGGCAAGCGCGACGGACACGGGCGCGGCAGACGACGACGTGTTCCGGGGCATGGTCAGGACTCGAGGGTGTACGACCGCAGCCCAAGCTTTTGGCCCGCGATGCGCGCCACGAACCGGGGATTGTTCGTCAGGTAACGCTTCCAAAGGCGACGCGGCTCGGCGCAAAGGCGATACAACCATTCAAGGCCGCTCCGCTGGATCCAGCGCGGCGCCTGGCTTACACGGCCCGCATGGAAGTCGAAGGCCGCGCCCACCCCGAGCATCACCGTCGCATCCAGCCGGGGGCCGAACGCGTCCATGAACCGCTCCTGCTTCGGCGTGCTCAGGCCCACCCAGAGGAAGTCCGGCCGACACTCGGACACCTGCCGCGCAAGCGCCGCCTGCTCCTCCTCGTTGAGCGCCCGGAACGGCGGCGTGTACGTCCCCACGACCCGGACCCCGGGAAAACGTCTCTCAAGGCTCGCCTTCAGTTCCCCGGCCACGCCCGTGTTGCCCCCGTAGAAGAAATGCGTGGCGCCCGAACGTTGGCTCCATGCGAACACGCGCTCCATCAGGTCCGGCCCATAGACCCGGCCCATCGACCGATGCCCGGCCAACCGGCCCAGCCATACCATCGGCATCCCGTCCGGCGTCGTCAGCAGCGAGCGATTGTGAATGCGACGCAGCAAAGGGTCCGCCTGCGATTCCATGACCCCATGCACCCCGGTCACGCAGACATGGCCCCGCGTGCGCGTGCGCACCGCCTCGGCAAGGACCGCCACGGCGGAATCGAGGTTCAACACGCTGATGCCCACCCCAAGGACGTTGACGCGCGGAGGAAGCTCCATCGGCCCAAGGATGCCACGGACGCCCAACGGAAGGCGAGGCCGCAACAACGCCCCTGATCCGCGCGTGATTCAAAGCGCAAGGCCTCCCGAGCGATGATGCCAGGGTGCACGCAGCGGGGATCTGCGGACGCAAGGACGCAAGGAATGCGGCCACAGGGATGCCCGTCCGCTGCGATGGCGTGTTGGCACGAAGCCTGCCGCCACTCGCCCGCTTGCGGATCGCGGGCTTCCCGCCTCCTGACGCGGGGATTTGGGGACGCGCGCGCCTCAATTCGGACGGCGCGGCGCCGGAAAGCTTGTCCCCGGCGGGGTTACCGGGCTATGGGGCCCGGTCGATCGTTGCGCCAGAAGTCCGGGCACCCGAAAACCGCAGCCGGATCATCGCGGGGCCGGATCGTCGGTCGGAGGCGTGTTCCCCCGCAAAAACCACCGGCGCATCGATGGCGAGCCCCACGAGCACTGGACCCTCCGCGAGTCCGTCCGCACCGGGCGCGGCCGCGCGGAGGTGGCATGGGACGCCATGGTTTGGACCACGCCATGATCTGGGCCAAGGCTGGGCAGGGTTGATGGGGCCAGCGAACTCCGTCCGGCCTCCCGACCCGCGAGTTCATGGGGCGCCGAGAAGGATGTTTTCAAGATCCGGTCGGCCCGTGGAGTGACGGGAAGGTGCGGGAGCCACGAGATGCCACGACGCCATGACGGCCCGCCAGGCCATCCCGCCGCCGGAGTCGCGTGGGGCGGGAACCCGGCTTGGCAGGGCGGCCGGCTCGGGGATCAAGGTCCGCGCAAGTCCATGGACATCATCGCCAACATCGCCCGCAACGTCCTCCGGCCCTCCCCGGGCCCGCGCACTACGCGCTCGCGCTCGCGTAGCGCCGCAATGCCGTCCGCCACACCCACTCGGACACCGCAAGGCAACCCAACGCCAGCCCGGCCAGCATCCAGCCCGTCCATGGCGACCGCAACGTCCCCAACAACGCCATCGAGGGCACGTTCGAGACGAGGATCATCGGCAGCACCCAGGTGAACACGCGCCGGAACCATCCCGCCGGGAACGCCCCCTCGGGGATCCGCGCGATGTTGAACAGGTTGTAGTACCCCCACACCGCCCCCTGGATGCGCACCGTCCAGAACGCCATGGAGGCCAGCATGAACATCAGCGAGTAGTGCACCGCGACGCCGCACCCGCAGAGCAGGAAAAACGCAGCCACCTCCCATGGCCCCGGCACATGCCCAAGGTTCCGCAAGGCCCACCCGATCACCCCCAAGGCCGACGCCGCGTTCACGAACGCCCCAAGGTCCACCTTGCGGATCGACACAAGGAACCGCGTGTTGACCGGCAACAGCAGCATGAAGTCCAGCCGCCCTGTCCGGATGTGCTCGGAGATGTCCGAGAGGTTCGTCAGGAACAACGCCGTGAACACCTGCTGGATGAAGTGCGAGCAGCCCACCAGCAGGATCACCTGCCACCGCGTCCAGCCCGCCACCTCCTCCACGTGCCCGTAGATCACAGACATGAACCCCAGTTGCAGCGCGAACCACATCGCCTCCACCACGATCCAAAGCAGGAAGTTCGCCTTGAACTGCATCTCCCGCGTCACGCTGTAACGCCACAACGCCGCATACAACGCCGGGTAACGCCGCCACGAAGCCTTCCCGCTCGCCGTCCCCCCCTCTGCGTCCAACGCGGCCATCCCTCAGCCCCCAACCGCCGAGTACCGGCGCACGCCCCGGGCCCACACCGTCCGAAGCAACACGAACGCAATCGCCACCCACGCCGCCTGCATCGCCATCCCGCGCCCCAGCTCGCCCCCGTCCACCCGCCCAAGGTACACCGCCACCGGGAAGTGAAGCAGGTAGGGATACGGCGTCAGCATCAGCGCCCCCGCCAGCCAGCCGGGCAGGATGTCGATCGGGAACAGGTGCCCGCTCGCAATGTATTCCAGCGCGAACTGGATGAAGATGAACGTGCTCACGTCCAGCACCCAGAACGCCAGCAACGCCATCGTGCACGCGATCAGGAACTGCAACATCGCCGCCATCCCCACCGAGGCCACGAACGCCGCCGCCGCAAGGCCCGAGGACGGCGCCACGAGGTGCTCGCGCATGCAGAACAGGAACAACCCCACCGGCACCAAGGCCACCGCCGTATAGACCGCGCGCCCGGACAGGTAGAGCCAGAACCGGTACGCAAGGTAGTGGATCGGGCGCACGAGGAACTGGCTGATGTTCCCGTCCTTGATGTCGGCCGCCACCTGCCAGTCGTCCTCCGCCACCGCCGTGAACGCGTCCACCAAGGTCACCAGCAGGTAGTAGCTGATCATCTGCGACAGCGCATAGCCGCCCACCTGCGTCCCGCCCTTGCCCGCATACACCGCCTCCCAAAGGTACAGCGTCCCCGTCAACGGCACCAAGCCCACCGCGGCACGGAACAGGAAGTTCACCCGGTACACCAGGGTGTTCTGGATGCCAATCCGAAGGACCTGAAGGTACTTCCCCATGCTGCCCGGAACACCCCCGGCGAACCCCACAAGCCACCCCGGGCTAGTACGGCAAGGGGAACCGGGACGTCAGCTCGCGCACGCGCCCCTTGACCTTGTGGGCCGTCGCGGGGTTGGCCACGTCCATCAACACCTCGCTGATCATGTCCGCGATCGCCGCCATCTCCGGCTCCCTCATCCCGCGGGTCGTCACCGCCGGCGTGCCCAACCGCACCCCGGAAGCCTCGAACGGCGACCGCGTCTCGAACGGGATCGTGTTCTTGTTCGTCGTGATCCCGGCCTCGTCCAACGCAAGCTGCGATTGCTTCCCCGTCAGCCCGCGCGCGCCCACGTCCACCAGCATCAGGTGGTTCTCCGTGCCGCCCGACACCAGCCGGAACCCGTTCCGCTTCATCCCCTCGGCCATCGCGGCGGCGTTCCTCACCACCTGGGCCTGGTACTCCCGGAACCCCGGCTGCAACGCCTCGTGAAAGCAGATCGCCTTCGCGGCGATCACGTGCATCAACGGGCCGCCCTGGATGCCCGGGAACGCCTGCGAGTCGATGGCCTTCGCGTGCGCCTCCCGGCACAGGATCAGCCCGCCCCGCGGCCCCCGGAGCGTCTTGTGCGTCGTCGTCGTCACGAAGTCCGCGTGCGGCACCGGGCTCGGGTGAACCCCCGCCGCCACCAACCCCGCGATGTGCGCGATGTCCGCCAGCAGGTACGCCCCCACCTCCCGCGCGATCGCGCCCATCCGCTCGAAGTCGATCACCCGCGGGTACGCCGACGCCCCCACCGTGATCATCCGCGGGCGCTGCTCCCGCGCCATCTGCGCCAGCTGGTCGTAGTCGATCCGCTCGTCCTCCTTGCGCACCCCATAGTGCACGATCTCGAAGAACTTGCCCGAGAAGTTCGCCTTGTTCCCGTGCGTCAGGTGGCCCCCGTGCGACAAGTCCATCGTCAGCATCTTGTCGCCCGGCCTCAGCATGGAGAAGTACACCGCCATGTTCGCGCCCGAGCCCGAGTGCGGCTGCACGTTCGCATGCTCCGCCCCGAACAACTGCTTCGCACGATCAATCGCCAGTTGCTCGGCCACGTCCACGTGCTCGCATCCCCCGTACCAACGGCGACGCGGGTAGCCCTCGGCGTACTTGTTCGTCAGCACGCTCCCCTGTGCCTCCATGACCGCGGGGCTCGTGAAGTTCTCCGACGCGATCAGCTCGATGTTCTCGATCTGGCGGCGGCGCTCGTTGGCGATGACCTCCGCGATGGCGGGGTCCACTTGCTGGATGGCATTCAACATGGGTTTCTCGATCTTGGACACGCGGCGCTCATGGCGGCCGCCTTCAAACTTGGACAGCAGGAAGGCCTCCACCATCCCCGCCGCATCCGACGGCGTGGTCGTCTTGGCCCCGAAACAAATCACGTTCGCGTCGTTGTGCCGACGGCACAGCCCCGCAACCTCCCTCGACGCCACCAGCGCGGCACGGATGCCCGGGACCTTGTTCGCCGCAATGCTGATCCCCACCCCCGTCGCACACACCAGCAACCCGAACGTCGCGCGTCCCGTCGCCACCGCCCCTCCCACAGCCTGCGCGAAGTCCGGGTAGTCCGCCGACTCCGCCGAATGCGTCCCAAGGTCCATCAACCGAAGCCCCCGAGCCGCAAGGATCCCCTTCAGCTCCTCCTTCCATGCGTACCCCGCATGGTCCGACCCCATCGCAAAGTCTGCCATCCCGGCCACCGCCGCATGGTCCTCCACGAACTCCAGCGCCGAGCGCACCCCGGACTCGATCTCACGGCAGCATGCCTCGTACTCCTCCAACGGCCCGCCAATCGGGTCCGCCACGTCCCGCTCGTGCGGCGCGGCGGAGGCATCAAACTCCCGCAGCAGGAACAGCCTGTCGACCGCCTCCGGAAACATGGCCGCCACCGCCTCGGCATGGCCTTGCGTCAGCGCGAAGATGTAGTCCGCCTGCCGCACCATCTCCCCGGTCAAACGCCGCGACCGGTGCCCCGCAATGTCCGCCCCGCGCCGCCGGACCACCGACGCCGCATGCGCGCTCGGAGGCTGGCCGTTCGCCGCGCCCACCCCGGCCGAGGCCACCCGCCAGCCCTCCTTCCCGGCGACAGCAAGCCGCGCCAGCCCCTCGGCCATCGGCGAGCGGCACGTGTTGCCCGTGCAGACAAAAAGGAGAGACTTCATTTCTCGGGTCGCGCTGCCATGACGTTGTGGGCGCCTCACCGGGGCGTCAACGGCGAAGCCAGTGTCGGAACCGCATGGCCCCACCTTCAACCATCCAACATCCCGTGCCGACAACCCGCGCCCATGCATCGGGCCCAGCCACCCCGGCCCATTCGTCCCGGCTCAGTCCACAAACCGCACGCCCCGCGTCTGGGCCCGAAGCCTCGGGTCATGGGACAGCACGGTCAGCGGCCGTCCCCCCAGCGCCTCAAGGCAACGCTCAAGGGTCTCCTCCTCCAGCCTCGCCATCGCCTCCGCCGTGTAAAACGTCAGGTGCGGCCACAGCAACACGTTGGGCATCCCAAACAACGCGGACAGGGGATGACCCGAATGCGCCAGCGGTTCCCTCCCGTACACGTCCAGCGCCGCGCCCGCGATGCGCCCCTCCCGCAACGCCTTCACCAGGGCCGTCTCATCCACGATCTCCCCGCGCGACACGTTCACGAGGTAGGCCGATCGCTTCATGCACCCAAGCTCCCGCTCCCCAATCAGGTGCCTCGTCCCCGCATCCAGCACGCAATGCACCGACACCGCGTCGCTTCGGGCCAGCATCGCGTGCAGGTCGCCGCAGCGCTCCACCCCGGCAGGGACCGAGGCGTCGGACACGAACGGGTCATGGGCCAGCACTCGCATGCGGAACGCCCCGGCCATCCGCGCCATGCTGCGCCCTATCCGGCCGAGCCCCACGAGCCCCAGCGTCTTTCCCGAAAGATCCTCCCCCAGCCACCTCGCCTCCGGCCATGCCCATCCGCGCCCCTGCATCTCCCCGTGCACGGCCTTGAACCGCTTGAACAGGCCCATCATCAACGCAAAGGCCCCCTCGGCCACCGTCTCCTCCGCATAGGCCGGCACGTTCGCCACCGGCACCCCGCGCTCGCGCGCCGCCACAAGGTCGATCGCGTCGATCCCAACCCCGTACTTCACGATCGCCCGCAGCTTCACCGCCGACGCAATCACCCGCGCCGTCACCCGCGCATAGCACATCAAGAGCAGGTCCGCGTCCGCCACCTCCGCGACCAGCCCGTCCTCCCCCGCGCCCTCGCCCAGCACCACCACCCGCGCTCCATGACCGCGCAACCGCTCGTCCACGCGACCCAGATCCAGCTCCCCGTCCGTCCGCACAACCTTCAACCCGTCCAACTTGCCCATGGACCCATCCCAATGACGCCCACGCGGCATGTCAAACCCCACGCCCCCATGCAAGCCTCCCATTCCACGCCATCGCGCCCGCCCGCCCGCCCTCGATCGCGGGTTGCGGGCAAGGCATTTCACGGGCTTGATCACGCCGTGACGAGACCGGCACGACACTTCGCATCGGACAATTACGCGGGCATCACCCCCGAGGCATGGGCGGCCTTGGCCGAGGCCAACGCAGACCATGCCCCGGCCTATGGCAACGACCCATGGACCCAGCGCGCCGCCGACATGATCCGCGAGGTCTTTGAAACCCCATGCGAGGTCTTCTTCGTCTTCAATGGCACCGCCGCCAACTCCCTCGCGCTTGCCCATTCCACCCAAAGCTACCACTCCGTCCTCTGCCATGAGGTGGCCCACGTCGAGAAGGACGAGTGCGGCGCCCCCGAGTTCTTCGGGAACGGTTCCAAGCTCCTCCTCCTCCCCGGCGAGAACGGCAAGCTCAACCCCGCCGGCATCGAGGAGGCCGTGCTGCGCCGCACCGACATCCACTACCCCAAGCCACGCATCGTCACCGTCACCCAGTCCACCGAGGTCGGCACCGTCTATACCCCTGCCGAGCTGCGTGCCATCGGCGCGATGGCCAAGAAGCATCGGCTCCGCCTCCACATGGACGGCGCACGCTTCGCCAATGCCGTCGCCGCCCTCGGCTGCGCACCCCGCGAGGTCACATGGCAGGCCGGCGTCGATGTCCTCTGCTTCGGCGGCACCAAGAACGGCATCCACGTCGGCGAGGCCGTCGTCTTCTTCAACCAGGAGCTCGCGGCGGAGTTCGACTACCGCGCCAAGCAGGGCGGCCAGCTCTGCTCCAAGATGCGCTTCGTGTCCGCGCCATGGGTCGGGATGCTCCGCGACGGCACATGGCTCCGGCATGCGTCCCACGCCAACCAGATGGCCAGGCTCATGCACCAGCTCGTGGCACGGGTTCCCGGCGTCCGGGTCCTTTTCCCGCCCGAGGCCAACGCCGTGTTCGTGGACCTCCCCAAGCACGCCATCGAGGCGCTCTGGGCCAAGGGCTGGATGTTCTACAACTTCATCGGCGAGGGCGGATGCCGCCTCATGTGCTCATGGGACACGCGCGAGGAGGACGTCCGGGCGTTCGCCGCCGACCTGGCCTCCGCCATGGCGTGACCGGCCGACCCGCGGCCGGCGCGACGCGACGCCCCGTTCCCTACGGCCCGGCCGGGATCAACAGCGCCTCCTGCTCCAGGCCGGCATTGTGCCGGTCCATCAACGCCACCACCCGGCGAACCTCCGGCAACGCGCTCCCGCGCAGCCTCGCCAGCGTCGCGCGCGACTGGATCCCCTCGAGCAGCCGCGGGTTCGAGTGCCGCGCAAACCGGTCCTCGATGTCCCCCGGCACCACCAAGCTCGCACGCGATCCCAGCGCCTCGCGCAGCCGCTCGAACTCCGCCAGGCCCGTCGGGTCGTAGTCCGGCAGGTGCAACACCCGCAGCCCCGGGTCGTCCTGCGCCGCCAACCACCCCAGCAAGCGCCCGTCCGCACGCCCGTTCACCCCGATCGCCATGTCCTCCCCAAGGCCCAGCTCCTCGCACCTCAGGAACACCGCCGGGTTCTCCACCAACGCCACCAGCCCCGCCGCCCGATGCACGCAGCCCGGGACCAGCAGGAACGCGAAGACCCCGTGCCGCCGAGTCGCGTCCACCGCGCCGCACCCGCGCCCGGCACCGTCCCTCAAGACCTCCCGGAAAACCCGCGCAACCACCACGGGCGGCGTGTCGTTCGACACCGCCTTCGAGTCCCGGTACCGCGCGACCCCGCCCAGCCGTCCCGTCTCGGGTCCCGCGCCCGTTGGAAACCGGCGCGCAAGGATCGCCTCCAGCGCCCCGGCGTCCCGCACCACCACGCGCCATCCCCCGCCGGCCCGTTCCCGCGCCACGACGCCCGCCTCCATCATCGGCCGCAGCTCCGCAAGGAACGCCGCACCGCACGACGAGCCCGGCAGCGAGCCCTCGTTCGCCAGCATCCTCAGCCTTGCTGCTACCTGCGCGGACATGCCCGGAAGACCTTCCCGCCGCGGCGCTCACCCCAAGAACTTGCCGGGGTTCAACAATCCCTGCGGGTCCAGCGCCCGCTTGATGTCCCGGTGCAACGCATCCGCCGGCCCCGGCGCCGCAAGCCTCCACCAGCGCGCCTTCGCAAGCCCCACCCCATGCTCGCCCGTGATCGTCCCGCCCAGCGCCACCACGCCCTCGAACAACTCGTCCAACGCCCGCTCGCTCGCGTCCACCTGCGTCGTCACGGACCGGTCCAGCATCAGGTTCACGTGGATGTTGCCGTCCCCGGCATGCCCGAAGCACGCCACCTGGATGCCGTGCCGCGCCTGGATGCGCGCCGCAAGCCGGAACAACTCCGCAATCCGGCCGCGCGGCACCACGACGTCCTCGTTCAGCTTCGTCAGACCCGTGTCGCGCAGCGCATGGCTGAACTGGCGCCGAAGCTGCCAAAGCCGCTCGCAGCCCTCGGAACCCTCGCCCCGGTCGATGAACAAGGGCCCCCTCCCCCGCACCAGCCTCGCAAGGTCCCGCAACTCGCCCCGCACCGACCTCTCCTGCCCGTCGATCTCGACGATCAGGTGCGCCTTGCACCCGGACAACCGCCCGGACCCCGTGCGCCTGCACGCCGCCGCAAGGGTGAACGCGTCCGCCAGCTCCAGCGCCGACGGCAACCACCCGGCCGCAAGGATGTCCTCCATCGCCCGGATCGCCGACGCCATCCGGTCGAACCCAATCCCAAGGCACGCGCGGTATGGCGGCAGCGGAAGCAACTTCAACGTCGCCTCCGTCACCACCCCCAGCATGCCCTCCGACCCCACGAACAACCGGTGCAGGTCGAAGCCCGCCTTGTTCTTGTGCGAACGCCCGCCCAATCGCACCACGGCCCCGTCCGCCCGCACCACCTCCAGCCCCAGCACATAGTCGCGCGTCACCCCGTACTTCAGGCACCGCGGCCCGCCCGCGTTCGTGGCGATGTTGCCACCCACCGAGCACTTGTCCCGGCTCGCGGGATCCGGTGGATAAAACAATCCACGCCGCTCCACCTCCGACTGCAACCGCGCCGTCACCACGCCCGGCCCCACCACGGCCACGAAGTCCTTCCGCGACACCTCATGGATCCGGTCCATGCGCGCAAGGGACAGGGCAATGCCCCCCTTCGATGGGACGCATCCCCCCACGTACCCGTGCCCCGCACCCCGCGGTGTCACCGGAATCCCATGACGACTCGCGGCCGCGAGGATTCCGGACACCGTCCCGGTGCTCGTCGGCAGCGCGACCGCCTCGGGCATCGCCGTCGCAAACCATTGGTCCCCCGAGTGCGCCCGGAGCGACTCCTCGTCCAGCAGCAGCTCCCCCGGCGGCAGCCGCCCCGCGAGCGAACGAAGAATGGCGCGCCGGGTCATGGCGGGATCAAGGCTATTGGCCCGGCGTCCGGCCCGGCGCGCGGATCCGGTTGGTCAGCGGCACCAAGACCGGGCGCGGCTTCCAGAAGATGCCGTGCTTTCCAAGGTTCGACGACACCGTGGCAAGGTTGGCCACCACCTGCCCGGCCTGGTTGCGAAGCACCGGGTCCTTCAGCGCCGCGGCCAAAAGCCCCTCGCCCGAGCGCAGGTCGCCCGCAAACGCCTTCACGTCCGCCGAGGCCCCCGCAAGGTTCGACATCACCTCGCTGAAGGGCGCGCGATTCGACGACACCAGCCCCGCGACGTCGTCGGCCACCCCATGGAGCCTGAGCGACAACGCGTTCAGGTTGGAGAGGGTGCCGCCCACGGCCGGGGCATGGCTCCGCACCAGCCCTTGGACGTCCTCAAGCATGGCCTCGGCCCGCTGCGACATTCGCTGCAGGCCCGCGAAGGAATTCGTGAGCGCCACCAAGGATTGCTCCGACAACAGGACCCGGTCCACCCGCTCAAGGGCCGAGTCCAGCCGCTTGGCCGTCGTGTCCAGCCGCTGGAGCAAGCCCGCCGCCGACCGGGCCGCCTCCAGCATGTTGAACGGCGCCACCGCCTCCACCGTGCGCCCATCCACCAGCACGGCACCTTG
>CAIYFP010000035.1 GCA_903925515.1 uncultured Verrucomicrobiota bacterium | reverse complement strand
TGGCGAGCTCGACGTTGAGCGGCGGGGTGGCGAGCGTGCCGGGCAGCTTTGCATTCACGACGCCGACGACGCAGCCGACGGCAGGAACGGCCGCGCAGTCGGTGAGGTTTACGCCGACGGACGCGGTCAACTACAACACGGTGACGCTGAACGTGAACGTGACCGTGGCCAAGGCGGCGCCCTCGGTGACGACGGCTCCGACGGCGACTTCGCTGACGTATGGGCAAACGTTGGCGAACTCGACGCTGAGCGGCGGGGTGGCGAGCGTGGCAGGGGGCTTTGCGTTCACGACGCCGACGACGCAGCCCAGCCTGGGCACGGCTGCACAGGGGGTGACGTTCACGCCGACGGACGCGGCGAACTACAACACGGTGTCGCTGACGGTGAACGTCACGGTGGGGAAGGCGACGCCGTCTGTGACGACGGCTCCGACGGCGACGTCGATCACGTACGGTCAAACGCTGGCGAGCGCGACGTTGAGCGGCGGGGTGGCGAGCGTGCCGGGCAGCTTTGCATTCACGACGCCGACGGCGCAGCCGGGCTTGGGCACGGCCGCGCAGTCGGTGAGGTTCACGCCGACGGACACGGCGAACTACAACCCGGTGACGCTGAACGTGAACGTGACGGTGGGCAAGGCGACGCCGACCATCACGACGGCCCCGACGGCGACGTCGATCACGTACGGGCAAACGCTGGCGAGCTCGACGCTGAGCGGTGGGGTGACGAGCGTGCCCGGCGCGTTTGCGTTCACGACGCCGACGACGCAGCCGACGGCGGGCACGGCTGCGCGGAGCGTCACGTTTACTCCGACGGACACTTCCAACTACAACCCCGCGACGTTGAACGTGAACGTGACGGTGGCGAAGGCGACGCCGTCGGTGACGACGGCGCCGGCGGCGACGTCGATCACGTACGGGCAGACGCTGGCCAACTCAAGCCTGAGCGGGGGCGTGGCGAGCGTGCCGGGGACTTATGCGTTCACGACGCCGACGACTCAGCCGGTGGCGGGAACGGCGTTGCAGGCGGTGACGTTCACCCCGACGGACTCGGCGAACTACAACACGGCATCGACATCCGCGAGCGTGACGGTGGCCAAGGCGACGCCATCGGTGACGACGGCTCCGACGGCGACGGCGATCACGTATGGGCAGACGCTGGCGAGCGCGACGTTGAGCGGCGGGGTGGCGAGCGTGGCGGGCACGTTTGCATTCACGGTGCCGACGACGCAGCCGGGCTTGGGCACGGCTTCGCAGGGGGTGAGGTTCACGCCGACGGACACGGCCAACTACAACACGGTGTCGCTGAACGTGAACGTGACGGTGGGCAAGGGGACGCCGTCGATCACGACGGCCCCCACTGCCACGTCGCTGACGTATGGACAGACGCTGGCGAACTCCACGTTGAGCGGCGGGGCGGCGAGCGTGCCCGGGAGCTTTGCGTTCACGACGACGACGACGCTGCCTCCGGCGGGCACGGCCGCGCAGTCGGTGAGGTTCACGCCGACGGACACGGCCAACTACAACACCGTGACGCTGAACGTGAACGTGACGGTGGCCAAGGCGACGCCCTCGGTGACGACGGCGCCGGCGGCGACCTCGATCACGTACGGGCAGACGCTGGCGAGCTCGGCATTGAGCGGGGGGGTGGCGAGCGTGGCGGGGACCTATGCGTTCACGACGCCGGCGACGCAGCCGTCGGCCGGCACCGCGGCGCAGGGTGTGACGTTCACGCCGACGAACACGGCCAACTACAACACGGTGTCGCTCAACGTGAACGTGACGGTGGCCAAGGCGACGCCCTCGGTCACGACGGCCCCGACTTCTGCCGCCATCACGTTTGGGCAGACGCTGGCGAGCGCAACGCTGAGTGGCGGGGCGGCCAGCGTGCCAGGAACCTTCGCCTTCACGACGCCCACCACGCAGCCACAGGTGGGCACGGCCGCGCAGTCGGTGAGGTTCACGCCGACGGACGCAGCCAATTACAACACCGTGTCGCTGAACGTGAACGTGACGGTGGGCAAGGCGACGCCGACGATCACCACGGCGCCGACGGCGACGTCGATCACGTTCGGGCAGACGCTGGCGAGCTCGACGCTGGGCGGCGGGGTGGCAAGCGTGGCCGGGACCTTTGCCTTCACGACGCCGACGACCCAGCCGCCGTTGGGCACGGCCGCGCAGGGGGTGACCTTCACGCCGACGGACACGACGCGGTACAACACGGTGTCGTTGAACGTGAACGTGACGGTGGCCAAGGCGACGCCAACGATCACGACGGCGCCGACGGCGACGTCGATCGCGTACGGGCAGACGCTGGCCAGCTCGACGTTGGGTGGCGGGGCGGCGAGCGTGCCCGGGACGTTCGCGTTCACGACGCCCACCACGCAGCCCCAGGCAGGAACCGCCGCGCAGGGGGTGACCTTCACGCCGACGGACGCGACGAGGTACAACACCGTGTCGCTGAACGTGAACGTGACGGTGGGCAAGGCGACGCCGGCGATCACGACCCTTCCGACGGCAACGTCGATCGCGAATGGGCAGACGCTGGCCAGCTCCACGCTGAGCGGCGGCGTCGCGAGCGTGCCCGGGACGTTCGCGTTCACGACGCCCGCCACTCAGCCCCAGTTGGGCACGGCCGCGCAGGCTGTCACGTTCACTCCGACGGACGCCGCGAACTACAGCTCGGTGTCCCTGATGGTGAGCGTGGTGGTGGCCAAGGCGACGCCGACGATTACGGCGGCGCCGACGGCGTCGGCCATCAACTTTGGACAGTCCCTTGCGGCCTCCACGTTGAGCGGTGGCACGGCGACCGCCCCGTTGGGAGCCGGGACGACGACGGTGTCGGGGACCTATTCGTTCAGCGCGCCCAACACCCGGCCGCCGGTGGGCACGGCGGCGCAGGGGGTCACGTTCACGCCGACGGATACCGCGCGATACAACACCGTGTCGTTCACGGTGAACGTGACGGTGGACTGGGCTGCGCGGGCCGCCACGACGGCCGGAACGCCTCCCCAGCGAATGACCTATCAGGGATACCTGACCGACGGGGCCGGCACTCCGCTGGGGGCGGAGGGTCCCATCATGGCGAACATCGTCTTCCGCATCTTTGACTCCGCGACGGGCGGGAACGTGGTCTGGGCCGAGCGACAGGCCCTCGTCGTCGAGCAGGGCTATTTCAGCGCCCTGCTTGGGGAGGGGAAGGCCATAGATGGTGTCGTCAACGCACCTGGCGGCATTGCGGAGGCGTTCTCCGGCGCGGGCGCGTCCGAGCGCTACGTTGGCATCACGGTTCTGGGGCATGGCAGCGGGGGAACGGACGCCGAGATCTTGCCTCGCACGCGCCTGACGGCCGCGCCCTATGCCTACCTGGCGGCCGCCGCCGCAAGGTTGGCCAACACCGGCGGCGGCGCCGGCATCGACTTCTCGGGAAGCACGGTGACGGTTCCCGGGTCGGTTGTAGCCACTTCCATCAACGCGGCCTCGTTGTCGGTGGGAACGCTGACGGTTTCCAACAGCCTCAGCTTCTCGGGCATGGCGGGCGGGTTCGTGTCCAGCACGGACGTCCCGATGCGCCTGATTGCTGGCAAGCACCAGTGGACAGGCACGGGGCTGACCGTGGAGCCATCCCCGGGCTACTCGGTGACGAGGGTTGGCACGGGCCTGTACAAGATCACCTTTGACACCCCGTTCAAGACCGTGCCGCAGGTGGTTGCCACGCCCATGTGGAATGGGGTGACCACCTCGGTGCCCTATGTTTCATGGTGCCAGGTCGTTCAATCGATGAATCCGACGAGCGCTTGCAGCGAGGTCACGATCAGCTTTTGTGCGCATGCCCAGCCCGGCACCTGGAACCTGTTGCGAAAGGTTGGCGACCCGACCACCTGGCCGGGTTTCCCCAACCAGTATCCTGCCGTCCTTTATCCCACTTATGTCGCGTTTCAGCCGACCATGATGTTCTTGCAAAGCACCATGACGAATCGCGACGGCGACTTCAGCTTCCTTGTCGTCGGCAACTAAAGTGGCTGGGAACATCCGGGGTCAACGGCCCTCTCGCCAACGGCTTGTGCGGAGACACACTCGGCGCATGCCGTCTTCCGCATGGTCATGGTGGATCGCCGCATGGGCGATGTCGCGCTGCATCCTTGGCATCGCATCTGCCCCGTTGACCGACACCTTCGACGTCCGCGTTTACGACCAAGCGGACGGGCTGGACTACTTCACGGTGTCGGGAATGGCGGCGACGCCGGACGGATTGCTGTGGATTGCGACGTTCCGGGACCTTGCGCGGTACGATGGAATTGGTTTTTCGCGGGTGCAGGTGCCGTTGGCGGGGGACCTTGGGCGAGAGCTGGTGCGGTGCTTGCGGTTCGGGGAGGGTGGCTTGTGGATGGGCGGGGCCGGATTCGTCGGGGTTTTGAGGCCGGGTTCATGGCGATGCTTTGGGCCGGGGGAGGGCGTGCCCCGGGCGATGCTTCGTGAACTGGCGTTGATGCCTGGGGGCGAGGTGTGGGCGGCGTGGGAGTCCGGCATGGTCCGGATGCGGGGGGAACGTTTCGAGGGGGTGGAGGCGCCGCCGGGGATGGGTGGCGACGGCTGCTCGATGGCCGTGGACGAGGCCGGGCAGCTATGGTGCACGACGCGTCGGGGCTTGTGGAGGCGCGAGGGGGAGACATGGCAGGGGGAGCCGTTGCCGGGGAGCGTGAAGGGGCAGGGGTTGTGCGGGGTTCTGGCGGCGCGGGGTGGCGGGGTTTGGGTGGCGATGGACCGCGAGGTTTGGCGATGGCGTGCGGGGCGTTGGGAGCTGCGCGGGGAGAGGCCGGAGGGAATGCGGGAGGATCCGGTGGCGATGTTGGAGGATTCGCGGGGGGGGTTGTGGGCTGGAGGATGGGTGAGCGGGCTGATGCGTTTTGATGGGGACGGTGGGGTGGCGGTGGCGACGGGGGGGCAAGGATTGGCGAGCAGCTCGGTGACGAGCCTTGTGGAGGATGACTCGGGGAATGTCTGGGCAGGGTCGAACGGGGGGTTCGTGGCGCGGTTGCGCCCGAGGTCGATTCGGCTGTTCGGGGCGGAGGCGGGGTTGATGCACGTGATCAACAGCGTGGCGGAGGAGGCTCCCGGGGTCCTTGCGGTGGGGACGCACGGGGCCGGGCTGTTGCAATGGAAGGATGGAAGGTTTTCAAGGCATCCGGCATGGACAGGTGACGTGGCGCAGGGCGGGGTGGCGGTGCACGCGGTGTTGCGGGATCGGTCGGGGGACTTGTGGCTGGGGACGCATAGCCCGGGGCTGATGCGGCTTCATGAGGGACGCTGGGAAGTGGTGCCCGCGAACATCACGGGCGCGCAGATCATCCGGACGTTGCACGAGGACCGGCGGGGTCGGCTTTGGGTGGGCACGGCGGCGGGGGTGGCGATGCGGGAGGAGGGACGGTTCCGGGTGCTGGGCGAGGCGGATGGCATTCCGCACATGGTGGTGCACGCGATGGCGGAGGACGCGGAGGGACGGATGTGGGTTTGCGGGATGGGGTATGGGTTGTTCCGGATGGGGGATGGGAAGTTCGAGAGGGTGAACGTGGAGGGCGTCCATGAGCGGGCGACCTTTGCATCGTTGGCGCCGGGGCGAGATGGCTCGATGTGGGTGGGGCTGGCGGAGGGTGCCGTGGTCCGGGTGCGCGGAGGAAGGGCGCGCGCGTACCGGGCAAGCGAGGGAATGTTCGTGAGGGATGCCTTGACGTTGATGGAGGATGGGGAGGGGGACCTGTGGGCATGGACCATGGACCGCTGCATGCGCGTGCCGGCGACTTCGTTCGATGCAGTGGACGAGGGGAGGGCGACGCGGTTGGCACTGCGGACGTTTGACCGGAGGGATGGGTTCCCGGGGGCGGCCCGCATGGGATTCGGCCCGGTGGTGGCGAAGGGTGCCGGGGGACGGATGTGGTGGGCGACGGTAAAGGGATTGGCGTTGGTGGAGCCGGGGCGATTGCCGAGGCGTGCGGAGCCCCCCGGCATCGCGTGGCGGTGGTTGCGGCACGGAGGAACGGACGTTGCCGGGACGAGGATTCTGGACCGCGAGGTGGACCTCGGGCCGGTGGTCGGGGACATGGAGGTGGGCTTTCGGGCGGCGCGTTTCGGGTCGGCGGAGCATGTCCGGTATGAATCGAGGCTGATGCCGCACGGCGCGTGGCATGCGGTGACGGCGGAGGAGCGGGTGTCGGCGAAGGACTTGCGTCCGGGACAATACCGGCTGGAGGTGCGCGCGTCGGAGCGGGACGGGGAATGGGGTGGGGTCTCGGCGCTGAGGTTTGAGGTGCCGACGCCGGTTTGGCTTCGGGAATGGTTCCTTGTGATGGGAACACTGGGCGCGGTTGGGGTGGCGGCGAAGGTGGCGCGAGGGGTCTCGGACCGGCGGATGCGGCGTCGGATGCGGCGGATGGAGCAGGAGAACTTGCTGGAGCGGGAGCGCACGCGGATTGCCCAGAACCTGCACGACGACCTTGGGGCGAGCGTGACCCGGGTGGCCTTGCTGCTGGAGCGGGCGGTGACGGCGGAGCCCGGGACGGGTGCGGCGATGGAGCGGGTGCGGGAGGGACTGGAGCTGGTGCGCGGGACAATGGGGTCCTTGGACGCGGCCGTGTGGGCGGTGAACCCGGACAACGACACGTTGTCGGAGTTGGTCGCGTACCTTGGACAGGTGGTGGTGGATTTCTGCCACAGCGCCGGGATGCGCCCGGTGCTGGAGCTGCCGGACGCGTCGGGCGAGCGGCGGCTGGGGAGCGAGTGGCGGCATCACGCGGTGTTGATCGTGAAGGAGGCGGTGAACAACGCGGTGAAGCATTCGGGGGGCACGGAGGTTCGGCTGGGGGTCAAGGTGATGGACGAGGGCATGGAAATCACGGTTGCCGACAACGGACGCGGGTTGGCTTCCGATGCCATGACGGGGGCCGGGAGTGGCCTTGGAAACCTGCG
Source organism: uncultured Verrucomicrobiota bacterium (assembly GCA_903925515.1). Classification (GTDB taxonomy): domain Bacteria; phylum Verrucomicrobiota; class Verrucomicrobiia; order Limisphaerales; family UBA9464; genus UBA6176. Next base: position 10,574 of record CAIYFP010000035.1, on the reverse strand, counting down.
CTCCCGGGCGTGCGCGATGGGCGGCAGGATGGAGATTCTGGGGTTGGCCGGGGGCGGCACGCGGGTCAGCGCGTTCCTGCCATGGCCGAAGTCAGGCGAGACGGAGGACTCATGAGGGGCTGGATGAAATGAAGACGAGGATTTGCTTGGTCGAGGACGACGCGGGGACGCGGGAGAGTCTTGAGGCCTTGCTGCGGCAAGACCCGACCATGGAGGTGGCCGGGGTGTACGGGACGGGCGAGGCGGCGATGGCGGGGGTGCCAGAGCAAAGGCCCGACGTCCTGTTGATGGACATCCGGTTGCCCGGGATGGGGGGGATTGAGGTGGTGTCGAGGTTGTGCCGGGCCATGCCCGACCTTTGCGTCCTGATGCTGACGACGTACGAGGATGCGAACCTGATCTTCGAGTCGCTGCGTGCGGGGGCGCGCGGCTACCTGCTGAAGAACCGGCCCATGGAGGAGCTGAGCAGCGCGATTCGCCAGGTGCGCGAGGGCGGCGCGCCGATGTCGATGCGCGTGGCCCGCAAGGTCGTGGCTTACTTCAACGAGCCGCGCCCGATGCATTCGGACCTTGAGGGCCTTAGCGAGCGCGAGCTGCAAGTGTTGTCGGGCCTCTCCCAAGGGAAGCCCTACAAGGAGATCGGCGTGGGACTTGGCATCAGCGAGAACACGGTCCGCAGCTACATCCGGCGCATCTACGAGAAGCTGCATGTGAGCTCTCGGACGGAGGCCGTGGCGAAGTTCGCGGCCAAGCGCACGGCGTGACGGGCGCCGGGAGGCGTCCGATGTCCGGCCTGCCGGGCTAGGCGTGAGATCCCGCCCAACGCACTGCGTTGGCCACGACCTTCAAGGCCCATGGGTTCTCGTACACCGCGTACGTCTCGTGACCGGGCCGGAAGTAGAAGACGCGACCTCGTCCGAGGTTCCATGCCGCCCCGCTCCGGAACCATTCCCCGGCTGCCCAGTGTTCCTCGAGCACGACCTCGTCCGGGTCGGGCACGTGGAAGGGCTCGTCGTACATCTCCGTCAGGTCGAGCGTGAACCGGGGTGGCAGTCCCTTCGCCACCGGATGGCCCGGCAGCTTCACCCGGACCTCGCTCGGCTTGCCGTCGCCACGGTACGCCGGGAAGCAACAGTTCGGCCGCACCAAGCGCACCTCCACCGGGCCCGTCGGAGGCCGCTTGTAAAGGACCGAGGGCGAGCGCCGCTCCATGTAGGACGGCGCCATGAACGGGCGAGGCAACAGCTCCGTCTCCGTCACCACCGCGCGAGCGCGTTCCTCCTCGCTCAAGGCCGCCATGGCACGGTCCCGTGAAATCGCGGCCATCGCCTCCACGAAGGGTCGCGACCAGTGGGCCGAGTGCAGGGCGACCATGCCAAGCTTCCCCGAACGGATGCGCTCGACGATGCGCAGCGCCGTGGAGGTCTCGATTTCCGCATGGCGGACGTGCCCCCACCACACCACCACGTCCATGTGGTCGAGGTGCCCGAGGCCTTGCGCCGGGTCGTCGATCAACGCCTCGGTGACGTCGAGCCGCTCCGAATCCCGGAGGTGTTGGGCGACGCGTGCGCCGAGGCCCTTCGCGTACGCCTGCTTTTGTGCTGGCTGGCGTTCGTCCCATACCAGCACCCGTGGCTTTCGGTGCCCGCCGCCCGTCGGTCCCGCGCAACCCGTGCCGATGGCGACCGTCGCCAGCGCCGCCATGCCATGCCCGGCCGCACGCCCGATGAATTTCCGACGCGTTTGCATGGGGGGAGCGTCCCACAGGGGGCATGGTCATGACCAGAGGGCGCTGGGTCCCGTGATCCCCGCGTAGGCAGTTCCCGGGTGCCCGGTTCTCGCCTGACGCTGCGCCGGCGGACGGTTGAAAAGACAGGTCCCCATGGGTTCATGCCGCCATGCCGCGAAGAAGGCGGTTGCATGGATGCCCGTGCATGGGCTCATGCCCATTCGTCACGAGGGCGTTCTGGCGCGCCGCCTGCCACAACCCATCCGCGTGTGGATCGAGAGATTCCCTCCTCCGTGCGCGGGGATTTGGGCGATCTCGTCGTCCGGAAGGTCGCACGGGCCACCGGCAAGCGGGTCGTGGGTTTGGGGTTCAACGAAGCCAACACGACGCCCGCTCGCGCGGACGGCGTCGTCCCTTGCCGCTGATTCGCACAGGCCGCGGACCGCGTGCTGGACGAGGTCCTTGCCCGTTATTTTCGCAGCGAGTCAAACCATGCCTTCGCAAGCAGCAGTGCCGGCTGGGCGCAGTCGCCGTGGTTGGCGCCGGGCTTGGGATTCAAGAGGGATATGTTGGCGCCGAGGGCCGTCATGCGGTCGCGGGCGACGGAAGAATTGGCGGGGAGGACGTCTTGGTCGCCGTCGCAGTGGTAGAGGCGGACAGGGGTGCGGGGTGCCCATGAGGCGAGGTCGTTGTCGCGAAGGGCAATTCGGACTGGGTGGCCGGGATTGGAACGGATGGCGCCGAGGAACTCGGGCCTGAGGATTCGGCTGGGCACGGAGGGGAGGATGGCATTGACCGACGCCGAGTCGGAGGAGCCGTCAAGAAGCGGGGGCACGGCCATGTCGTACGGGGGCAAGAGGACGTCGGCGAGGCTGGGCGCAACGCCGTAGAGCTCCACGAGTGTCTGGAGGAGGAACACGAAGTAGTAGGGGTTGGGGACGGGGCGGTCCGAAAGGGCGTCATCGAGGGTGACGCCGGAGAGGTCGAAGGCGCCGGCCATGGGGGCGGCTGCGACGACGTCGAACTCGGAAGGGTGGCGGGCCTCGATCTCGCGAAGGGCGGCCATGGTGGCGTGGCCGCCTTGCGAATACCCGGCGAGGAAGACCTGGCCGTTCAATGCGACGCCATGGGATGCGCAGGCGGCACGTCCGGCGCGCAAGGCATCGACGACGGCGGAGGCCTGCGAGGCGGCGTGGTGGTAGGGGTGACGCCCCGGCGAATCGCCCAGGCCGAGATAGTCCGCCGAGACCCCCACGTAGCCGCTGGTGGCGAGCAACACGCCGACGAGTCCCTCCGTGCTGAGGCCCGAGGAGGGCGCGTCGAGCTTCCGCAGGATGGTGCCGTGCTGGTAGGAGAGGACGGGCCATGCGCGGCCCGCCTTGAGGGGAAACGCGACCGCGCCCGTGGCGGTGGTGGGCAGGCCCCATGGATCGACGGTCTCGTACGTGACCTTATACACGTCCACGTCGAACTGAGCGGTGAGGGGGATGCCCTGGAGCATCAGGAGGAACGAGAGCTGGGCGGCAGGATAGCTGGCGGTCCTGGACAAGGACAAGAGCTTGCCGCGCTGGACGGGCGGCGGGGTGGATACGACGCGGAAGACCCGTTGCGGGGCGTCTGCGACGCCGCGCGGGTCGAGCCATGCCCGGGCGGTGCCCACGGCGCCCACGGGCGACGGGAGCCATGGTCCGCGATGGTCCGCCGCCTCTTGAACCTCAAAGGACCAGCCCTCGCCGGGCACCTGCCATTCCATGCGCAAGCCATCGGGACCGTGCGACGGGGGCGAGACCTTGAGCCGGGACGGGAGCTGGCCGTGGGACGCAAGGGGGAAAAGGACGCTGGCGATGGCAACCCAACACGCCATGCGAGACCGGGAAGGGAACGTGCGCATGGGCGCACCCTAGGGATCTTGCCGTGGGTTGCGAGCTTGGGCCTTCGCCAACCCGCGTCGGCGCGGGGGTTAATCGGGGCGAGCCATCCGGATGCCCTCGCCGCCCCGGAGGTAGAGGTCGGAGCCAGCACGCGCGACGAGGTCCATCCGGGCGGGGTCTGGCATGCCGTCGGGGCCGAGGACGTCGTCGGCGACATGGATGAGGAGGATGCGCCCGAGCACGATGTTTCCGCCGGCCGGGCCCTCGCCCACATGGATGACGCGGTCGAGCGCGCACTCGAAGGAGACGGGAGCGCCGGCGACGCGGGGCGGGCGGACGCGATGGGCGGGGATGGAGGGGATGTTGAAGCGGTCGAGCTCGCTCTCGCCGTGAGGGAGGGAGGCTGCGGTGTCGTTCATGGCCTTGCAGAGGGAGGCGGGGACGAGGTTCACGACGAAGTCGCGGGTCTCGTCGATGTTGCGAAGGGTGTCCTTGGGCTGGCCGCGGCGGTCGTTGACGGGGCAGAACAGGAGGGTGGGGGGCTTGGCGCAGACGCCCATGAAGAACGAGAACGGGGCGAGGTTGGCGCGGCCGGCGGCATCGACGGTGGACACCCATGCGATGGGGCGAGGCAGGATGGTGTGGACCATCCACTGGTACACGTCGCGGACGGAGGCGGAGGAGGCGTCGATCTGCACGTGGGCAAGGCAAGCGCGCGGGGCGGAGGCCCGACAACGGGAAAAGGGGCGTTGGGGAGGTGAACGATGGAATTGGGTTCGCCAACCGGCGCGGCGGGGCGGAACGTTGCGGAGTTTAACGGCATGAATTCACACAGGAGATGGGTGCTCGGCGACGGCATGGGCGCGGCCGGGTGGGCGATGGTCGCGGCGGCATGCTGGGTTGCCCCGGCCATGGCGGCGGCGGTGGACTTCGCGAGGGAGGTGGAGCCGTTGCTGGTGAAGCGATGCAGCGAATGCCATGGGGCGGACCAGCAGAAGGGAGGTCTGCGGTTGGACACGCGTGCGGCGGCGTTGAAGCCGGGGAAGTCCGGCAAGGTGGCTCTGAAGCCCGGCGATGCGGCGGGCAGCGAGATGCTGGCGCGGGTGATGTCCGGGGACCCGGACGAGGTGATGCCGCCGAAGGGGGAGCGCCTTGGGCCGGAGGAGGTGGCGTTGATCCGGCGCTGGATCGAGGAGGGGGCAACATGGCCGGAGGGGATGGCCTTGCGGCACTGGGCGTTCCGGGCACCGGTCCGGCCGGTCCCGCCCGTCGCGCCGCCCGGGGCGAGGATTGAGAACGACATCGACCGGTTCGTCGCGGGGCGGCTGGCGAGGGAGGGGTTGACGATGCGGCCGGAGGCGGACCGGGCGGCGCTGGTTCGGCGGGTGTCGTTGCACCTGACGGGGCTGCCGCCGACATGGGCGGAGGTGGAGGCGTTCGAGAGGGATGGCTCGCCGGAGGCATACGGCCGGCTGGTGGACCGGTTGATGGCGTCGCCGCACTATGGCGAGCAGATGGCGCGAGGCTGGCTGGACCTTGCGCGATACGCGGACTCGAACGGGTACCAAGTGGACCTTGCGCGGTCGATCTGGGCGTACCGGGACTGGGTGATCGACAGCTTCAACCGGAACCAACGGTTCGACGCGTTCACGGTGGAGCAGTTGGCGGGGGACCTGTTGCCCTCGCCGACGCTGGCGCAGCGGGTGGCGACGGGGTTCAACCGGAACACGAAGATCAACGACGAGGGCGGCGGGGACGCGGAGGAATACCGGACGAAGGCGGTGAAGGACCGCGTGGCGACCATGGGGACGGCATGGCTGGGGCTCACGTTGAACTGCGCGGAGTGCCACACGCACAAGTACGACCCGATCACGCACGAGGAGTACTACCGGCTGTATGCGTTCTTCAACAACACGGCGGACGGCGGCAACTACAGCGTGGCGCCCACGGTCGATGTGCCGCGGCCGGACCTTGCGGATTCCGAGGCGTTTGTGCGGCGACGGATTGGGGAGGTGCGTGGGGAACTGGCGGCGGCCGAGGCGGCGCTGGCGCGGGAGCGCGGGGCGTGGGAGCGGCGGATGCGCGCGGCCGGGGAGGTCTGGAGGCCGTTGGCCCTGAAGAATCCCGTGTCCACCGGCGGCTCGGGCTACACCAACCTTCCGGACGGGTCGCTGCTGGCGACGGGGGTCAACCCCATCTACGACACGATCACGGTGGAGGCGGACACGGAGATGTCGGACATCACGGCGGTCCTGCTGGAGGTGCTCCCGGACCCGTCGCTGCCGAGGAGCGGCCCCGGGCGCTGGGGCCAGACCGGGAACTTCATCCTTGATGAATTCGGGATGACGGCGACGCCGCATGGGATGACGGCGACGTCGTCGAGGGATCCGGCGAGGGGCGACACGAACGTGGTGTTCGCGACGGCGTGGGCGGACTGGGAGCAGCAGTACTACCGGGCGGAGCATGCGGTGGATCGCAACCCGAGGACGGGCTGGGCGATCGGTCCGCGCTTCGGGGAGAGGCACTTCATGGTCGCGCAGTTGAAGGAGCCAACCGGCGCGAAGGGCGGGAGCCGGCTGTCGTTCCGCTTCGACCATTACCACGGCAACAGCCATTGCGTGGGCCGGTTCCGCATCTCGGTGACGACGGCGAAGGACCCCGCCGCATGGTGGCCGTTGCCGGAGGAAGCCCGGGCCGGTTTGGCCGCGAGGGAAAGGACGGACGTGCAGGACAAGGCGCTGGCCGCGGCCCAGCGGTCCGCCTCCGGGGCCGTGCGCGCGGCCGAGCGCGAGCTGGCACGACTGGAGGCGCGGGCGCGCCAGCTCGCCTCGGAGAAGTTCACGACGCCGGTGATGCAGGAGCGCGGCGAGAAGGCGCGGGAGACGCACGTGCAGGTGCGGGGCGACTTCCTGACGAAGGGCAAGCAGGTCGAGCCGGGGGTGCCGGCGGTGTTCCCGCCGTTGCCGGGCGGCGTGGCGGCGAACCGGCTGGCGCTGGCGAGGTGGCTCGTGGACCCGGCGCATCCGCTGACGGCGCGGGTGGCGGTGAACCGGCTCTGGGAGCGGGCCTTTGGGACGGGCCTCGTGAAGACGTCGGAGGACTTCGGGAGGCAAGGCGAGGCGCCGTCACATCCGGAGCTGCTGGACTGGCTGGCGACGGAGTTCGTGCGGACGGGCTGGGACGTGAAGGCGATGCAGCGGATGATCGTGATGTCGGCGGCGTACCGGCAGGACGCGGCGACGGACGAGGCGCGGCTGGAGAAGGACTTCTACAACAGGCTGGTGTCGCGCGGGCCGCGGTTCCGGATGGACGGCGAGATGATCCGGGACCATGCGCTGACGGTGAGCGGGTTGATGAACCCGAGGGTGGGCGGGCCGAGCGTGCATCCGGTGCAGGTGGCGAACTTGTGGAAGGAGATCGGGTTCCTGCGGCCGGAGATTGGCATGGACGAATGGCCGTTGAGCGACGGGCCGGACCTGTATCGCCGGGGCGTGTACACGTTCTGGAGGCGGGTCTGCACGTACCCGACGTTCGCGACGTTCGACGCGCCGAGCCGGGAGGTGTGCGTGGCACGACGACCGCGGACGAACACGCCATTGCAGGCGTTGGCGGGGTTGAACGACCCGACGCTGCTGGAGGCGGCGAGGGTGTTTGCGCAGCGGATCGTCGCGGAGGGAGGCAAGGATGTGGGCGAACGCGTGGACTTTGCGTTCAGGAATGCCTTGGGGCGCAGGCCCACGGCGGCCGAGGCAAGGCGTCTCCGGGAGTTCGCGGCGCGGCAGGAACGTTCCTACGCGCGGGACGGCGCCGCCGCGCGGCAGCTGGTGTCGGTGGGCGCTGCACCGCTTCCAGCAGGCATGGACAAGCGGCGCCTTGCGGCGTGGATGCTGGTGGCGAACGCGTTGTTCAACACGGACGAGGCACTGAACCAATAGGCCCCGGGCGCCACGGTGGGTGGACCCCGGCGTGGTGTCAGGCGTTGGCCCCCTTGGCAAGGCGGATGAGGTCGAGGAGGATCCGCTCGGCCTCGCGGAGGTGAACGTCCATGGCGGCGTCGGCCTCGGGGGCGGGTTCCGCGTCGTCGTCGTCGGGGCTTGGCGCCTTGGGCTTGGGCTCGGGGGCGGCGGGGTCGGAGGCCTTGGGCTTGCCGACGAGCCTGAGGTCGGCTGAGCTGGTGGCGACGACGTTGGACTTGCCGAGGGGCTGGGGGAGGCCGGGTTGGTCGGCGAGCTTGAGGGTGATCTCGTAGGTGGTGGGCTCCTTGCTGCCGCGCGCGGCGAGCTCCTTCTTGCGGCGCTCGGCGCGTTCGCGGTCCTCATGGCGTTCGCGGACGCGCTGGTCGTAGTGGAGGGAGATGGTCTTCTCGGCCTGCTTGCGCTGGAAGATGCTGATGTCCTCGCGGACGTAGTCCCAGTCGCGGTCGGCGGCGATGCGGTTGGACGAATGGTCGCGGAGGCGTGCGAGGAAGGGCTGGATGCTGTTGAACTTGTCGAACTCGGCGGGGGCGATGGTGTCCCACGGGAGGGCGTTGGTGAGGGAGGACTCGCCGGAATCGAGGAAGTTGTTGACGGAGGGGAGGATGAGGTCGGGGACGACGCCCTTGAGCTGGGTGGACTCGCCGGAGGCGCGGTAGAACTTGCGGATGGTGACCTTGATGGCACCCGGGGGGAGCGGGGAGTCGGGCAGGAAGGGGCCGAGTTCCTGGATGGTCTGGACGGTGCCCTTGCCGTGGGTGGTGGTGTCGCCGACGACGATGGCACGGCCATAGTCCTGGAGGGCGCCGGCGACGATCTCGGAGGCGGAAGCGCTGAAGCGGCTGGTGAGGACCATGAGCGGGCCGTCGTAGAGGACGGCCGGGTCGTTGTCGTCGTCTTGGTCGATGCGGCCGTTGAACTCCTTCACCTGGACGACGGGGCCGGTCTTGATGAAGAGGCCCGTGAGGTTGACGGCCTCGGGGAGGGAGCCGCCGCCGTTGCGGCGGAGGTCCAGGATGATGCCCTCGGCCTTCTCGGCGACGAGCTTGCGGAGGAGCTTGGCGACGTCGGCGGTGGTGGACTTGCGGGTGGAGCCCTTGCCGCCGATGCCGACGGACATGTTGGCGTAGAAGGAGGGGAGGTCGATGACGCCGACGCGGCGCGTGGCGCCCTTGCCGTCCGGGACCTCGACGAGCTTGGCCTTGGCCTCGCCGTCCTCGAGCTTGATCTCGTCGCGGACGATGGTGACGAGCTTGCGTGCGGAGCCGTCGCCGCCCGACGGAATCATGGTGAGGCGCACGGTGGAGCCCTTGGGGCCGCGGATTTGATCGACGACGCGCTTGAGTTTTTCATCGACGACATCGACCCACTCGCCGTCGTCGCCCTGGGCGACGGCGACGACCTTGTCGCCGATGTTGACCTGCTTGCTGCGGGCGGCGGGGCTGCCGGGCACGACGGCGCGGATGACGGTGTAGCCGTCCTCGGCCTGGAGGGTGGCACCGATGCCGAAGAGGCTGAGGTTCATCTGGATGGAGAAGGAGTCGAGCTCGCTCTTGCCGAAGTAGTTGCTGTGGGGGTCGTAGGCATGGGCGAGAGAGTCAAGGTAGAGCTGGAGGACCTCGTCGGGCTCGTACTGCTTGAGGGTGCGGAGGGTGCGGTTGTAGCGGCGGGTGAGCTTGTCGAGGATCTCGGAGTGGCGCTCGGCGGGGAGCCTGGAGGCGAGGTAGGCCTCGAGCTGGGGGCGCGAGCTCCAGCGGGAGGCGTTGACCTCGGCGAGGATGTTGGAGGCATGGGCCTTGCCGACGAGGGCTTCGAGGTCGGCGAGGACGTTGGTGCCGAGGGGGCGCTTGAGGGAGGTGGGCAGGGAGTTGGGGACGGGGGCGTCGGCGTCGAGCCCGGAGATCTTGCGCCACGCGTTGGTGGAAAGCTCGGGGATCTCGGTCTGGTTGAGCTTCTCGGCGAGGTACTCGAACCGGAGGCGCTCGGTCCAGAGGCGGCTGGCTTCGGCGAGGTCCTTGGGGCGGGGTTCCTCCTTGCGGTTGATGACCATGCGGTCGTCGCGGTCGAGGTTGAATTTTCCCTCCTTGAGGAGCCTGGAGACATGGGCGTACTGCTGGTCGAAGCGCCCGAGGAAGCGGTTGAAGACATCGTAGGCGGGCTGGACGTCCTTCTCGATCATGGTGAGCTCGTCGAGGCGCAGCCGGAACTTCTCGAAGTCGGCGAGGTCGGACTGGAGGAAGTAGAAGCGCTGGGGGTCGAGGGCCTCGAGATACCGGTTGAACATGCGGGCGCTGACCTCGTCCTTGAAGCGCATGCGGGAGAAGTGAAGGCGCTCGAGGGAACGACCGACGATCTGGGCGACGGTGCCGGCGCCGTCGGGGGCGGAGAGGTGGAGGGCGTTGGTGAACTTGGAGATGTCGGCCGCCTTCTCGGCGGGCAGGACGGGCTTGGTGGCGTCGGCACCCCAGAGGTGGAGCACCGAGAGGACCCACCACGCCGCCACGTTCCATGACTTCATGCGCCGCAGCCTACCCCTTGGGGGGGTTGGTGCCAAACGAGGAATCAGGCCGGCGCGCCCATGAGGGTGCCGCCATGGGACGCGCCGTGCCCAACACTCGCGTCGTGTCCCACAATTCGCGGGTGTTGGGTTGCTTCAAGGTAACCGTCCGGCGGATCCGTGGGTGCGAATGGCGCCAGAATGTTTGTTGCCGGCGGGGTGGGGTGGGCCATGAGGCTGGAAGGGTCGTTGCGCCCAAAGTCTTGGTACCGTGGCCGCGACGCACACGGGCGCACACGAGCGCACGCGGCCACGGGCGACATGCCACGAACGACGGCTTACGATTGGGCTGCCGGAGGGGCGGACGCGACGTCCTCTCCCTCGTTGTCGCGGCGCGTGGCACGGCGGCGATCCCGGGGGCGCACCCCGCCGGCAATGGCGTACTCCTCCGAATCAGTCCCGAACTGGGCTTGGATGGCCTTGAGCAGCCTGCTGGAGAAATC
>CAIYFP010000034.1 GCA_903925515.1 uncultured Verrucomicrobiota bacterium | reverse complement strand
GAAGGCCTCGGCCAACCCATCCGCCTCATCGAGGCCGACGCCGCCTTCCGGAAGGCCGCCGAGGCCCTCCCGCCCTCGCCCGAGCAGGCCACCGCCCGCTTCAAGCTCGGCGACGCCGCACTCCTGCGAGGCGACGCCGCCGCCGCACTCGCCCAGTTCCTCGCCGTCGCCGACGGCTACACCCACGACCCCGTCGTCTCCCGCGAGCTCCGCCCCCTCGCATGGCAACAGGCCATCGCCGCCGCCATCGCCTCCACCAACGGCCCCGCCGCCTCCCGCGCCATGGAACGCCTCCTCGAAACCCACCCCGACGCCGAGGTCTCCGGCCGCAGCGCGCTCCTCGTCGGGCAATCCCTCGTCCAGCAAGGCAACGCCGCCTCCGGCCGCGACCTGCTCTCCCGCTTCGCCCAACGATTCCCGGACGCGCCCGTCACCGCCGACGTCCGCCTCGTCCTCGCCTCGGCCTTCATCGCCGAACGACAATGGACCCCCGCCCTCCGGGAGCTCGATGGCTGGGTCGCCCGCTACACCAACCACCCCTCCCTCCCCCAGGCCGAGTACGACCGCGCCTACGCCTCCGCCGAGGCCGGCCTCTCCACCAACGCCGTCGAGCAGTTCCGCGCCCTCGCCCAACGCTTCGCCACCAACCCCCTCGCCCAGACCGCCCAGCTCTGGCTCGGCTCCCACTTCTACAACCTCGGCGACTTCGCACAGTCCGAGCTCGCCTACGTCGGCGTCCTCACCAACTCCCTCTGGAAGGGCAGCGTCGCCGCCCAGCGCGCACGCCTCCTCGCCAGCCAGGCCGCCATGGCCCGCGGCAGCACCACCAACGCCGTCCAGTACCTCCTCGACCTCCTCAACGACCCCGCCACCCCCGAGCCCGAACGCGCCTCCGGATACTTCTACCTCGGCGAGGCCCGCCTCTCCGCCAACCCCGCCTCCACCAACGGCCCCCTCTCCAGCTTCTCCGACGCCCTCGAGGCCTTCGCGGGCGCCGCACGCTTCACCAACCAGCCCATCGTCGTCGCCGCATGGGGCCGCATGGCCTACTGCCAGCTCCAGCTAGCCGCCCAGTCCCCCGTCGCCGCCTCCCGCGCCATCGAGCTCCACCAACGCATCCTCGCCTCCCCCCTCTCCGACGTCTCCTCCCGCGCCAAGGCACTCGTCGGCATCGGCACCGCCTACGAACGCATGGCGTCCAGCAAGGGACCCGCCGACGCCGCCGACCTCCTCGAACGCGCCCTCAAGCACTACCTCGACGTCGTCCTCGGCTCCGGCTTCCTCCGCCCCGGCGAATCCGTCCCCGCCCGCCTCCTCGAGGAGGCCGGCCTCGCCGCCGGCCAATTGCTCGAGGAACGCCGGCGCTTCCTCGAGGCCGACGGCCTTTACGACCGGCTCGCCCGCGAGCTGCCTTCCCTCAAGCCCGTGTGGGATGCCCGGCGCCAACGCGCCCAGCGCATGGCCCAGCCCGCACCCTGAACCCGCCTTCCTCCACTCACGCGACGCCCACGCACGCCACACACGCCGCAAGCGCGCAAGTCCCCGACCCATGTTCCACGTCGTCCTCCTCGAGCCGGAAATCCCCCCCAACACCGGCAGCATCGCCCGCCTCTGCGCCGCCACCCAATCCACCCTTCACCTCGTCGAGCCCCTTGGCTTCGATCTCGACGACCGCCAGCTCCGCCGCGCCGGCATGGACTACTGGCAACACCTCCAATGGCG
>CAIYFP010000033.1 GCA_903925515.1 uncultured Verrucomicrobiota bacterium | reverse complement strand
GGGCGGGTCATGGAGCAAGGCCGCGAGCTTGCGCGTCCAGAGCGAGGCGTCCGGGGCGCCGGCGTCTGCACCGTGGTGGGAGGGGGTGTTCATGCCTTGATGGAGGTCGTGGAGGCGTTGATGGAAGCGATCGCATCGCCGTGCATGGCATGATTCAGCCACGGAGGACGAGGCAGGAGGTGCGAAGGGACGTCGCGGGACGTCGGGGGGCATGGGTTAGGCCCGGAGGCGGGGGTGCGGTCGAGGGCATCAGGCGCGCGCTTCATCGGATGGATGCCTTGGTACCACGGTGAGGCGGGGGCTGGGAAGAGTGACAACGAGGGTACGGCCCGCCGGGTGTTTGCCGGGGCCCGTGGTTTTTGGGGTAGGCATGTCGCGGGGTGCCGTGCAAACGGTGGCCCGACGCCATGAGGCGACGCCGGGGTGAGGCAACCGGCCGGCGGCCGAAAGCTCATTCCCCATGCCGGAGGCCGCGCATCCACGCGGGGCCTCGTTTCCCGGGCTCCGTCGCGGGCGGCGGCCTTGCCCTGCTGGACGGCCTCCTCGTCGTGCGGGCGCGATGCTGGACCGGCATGGGGACGCGGGACCGACCCGGGTCAGCCCCGTTCCTCCATGTTGCCATCCACGCGGATGTCGAGGGAAAGGGCCACCTTCCGGCCCAACACCCGCTGGAGCTCGCGCCGCGAGAACTCGCGCAGTTGCTTCACGCGGGCCCCGCCGCGCCCGATCAACATGCGTTGATACCGGTCCTCCGACGCGAGGATGGTCGCGTCGATGCCCAGCCGCTCGGGGGTCGTCGCCGTGGCGGGCATGACCTCGACGCGGTCCACCACCACCATCGTGCGGTAGGGGACCTCGTCGCCCGCTTGCAGGTACACCTGCTCGCGAATCGCCTCGGCGATCCGGAAGTCCCGCGTCGCGTTGGTCACGTCCTCGACCGGGTACAACGGGTCCGAGGCGGGCAGCCTGGAAGCGAGGAGGCGAACCAGCTCGTCCGCGCCCGCGCCGGTCGCGCCGGACACGTCGAGGACAAGCTGGTACAGGCCTGCATGGCGCCTCCATGCCTCGCGATGCGGCCGTGGGACGTCGCACTTGCCCAGCGCGAGAACCCGGGGCCGCCCCGCGCCCTCCAACGCGTCCATCACCATCTCGTCCTCCGGCCCCGGCGGACGCGTCGCGTCGGCGAGGTGAACCACGACGTCCACGTCGGACAACGCCTCGCGCGCGCGCTGGTGGAGGGTGTCCACGAGCCTGGACCGATGGGTTTGGAAGAAGCCCGGCGTGTCCACGAACACCACCTGCGCGCCGGGAAGATGAACCACCCCGTGCACGGGATGGCGCGTGGTCTGGGGCTTGGGCGTCACGATGGACACCTTTTGGCCCACCAACCGGTTCAGCAGGGTGGACTTTCCCGCGTTGGTCCGGCCCACCAACGCCACAAGGCCGGCGCGAAAGGCCGGGGTTTCAGGAAGATCGGTTCGTTCGGATGTCATGGTTTCGGGGGAAGAGTCGTGGGGGACGCCGGGGCGATGCGGTCGCGCCGCTGACGCCATGCCTCGTAGAAGAACACCGCCGCCGCGTTGCCCACGTTCAGCGAGTCCACGCCCGCCTGCATCGGCACCACCACCCGCTGGTCGCACGCCGCACGCACGGCGGGCCGGATGCCCTCGCCCTCGGACCCGAGGACGATGCAGCAGTCCTGGTCGAGCCGGGCGTCCGGGAGCACGACCTCGTCCGTGTGCGGGTGCGCCGCAATGCAGGCCACGCCCGCCTCCCGGAGCCGCCCGAGCGTCGCCACAAGGTCGCCGCTCAACAGGTACGGCACCTTGAAGACCGCCCCCATGCACGCGCGCACGGACCGCCGCAGGTACGGATGCGCCGAGGTCTCCCCCACGACCAACGCCTGGACCCCCATCGCCACCGCGTTGCGCAGCACCAACCCCACGTTCACCGCGTTCGTCACCGCGTCCAACGCCGCGAACAACCGCGGCCCCGGCAACGCCAGCAACTCCTCCATCGTGGCCGGACGCGGCGCGCGCCCCAGCCCCAGCACCCCCTGGAACAACACGAACCCCGTCAACTGGCTCAGCACGTCCTTCGGCGCCACGAACAACTCCACCGTCTCCGCACGCCCCGCCAGCAATCCCTCGTACTCCGCCTGCCATGCGGGCGGGACCAACACCGACACCACCTCGTGGCGCGACTCCAGCATCCGTCGCACCACCTTCTCGCCCTCCGCCACGAACAAGCCCTCGCCCAGGGTGTCCACCTGCGACCGCATGTTCCGGTACGGCGCCAGGCGCGGGTCGTCGAAGTCCGTGATGGTGTTGACGCGCAGCACGGGCTCAGGAACGGGCG
>CAIYFP010000032.1 GCA_903925515.1 uncultured Verrucomicrobiota bacterium | reverse complement strand
CCCATTGCGTGTGCCCGTCGAGGTAAAGGAGGTTGCCGCCGATCGGCAGGCTGCCGTTCAAGTGCGCGGCTTGGTGCCCCTTCCATCCGCCATCCACCCGCACATAACGGTTCTTGGTTCGGTCCACCATGTTCGCCCCCATCGAAAGCGTGGCGTCCGCGATGATGACGCGCTCGGACGGGCCCGGGTTGACGTCGGCGCCGCCGATCCGCCACGGGCGGGGGTTGAGCGACTCGGTGATGTTGGTGGTGGAGATGCGCCCGGCCCCGTCGAACGCGAACGCATATCCCGCCACGCGGTATCCCGCGTCCGTCCGGGTGATCTCGTTGGTCGAGTCCGTCGTGAAGCGCCACAGCTCGTTGTTGTTCTGCTTCGCGAAGCCCGGGCAGTACAGGATGTTTCGTTGCCCGCCGTTCTTCACGATCGCGTTGGCGGCCGCCGCCGGGATGTCCCAGGGCCAGACCGCGCCCGCGCAGTTGGGGAAGCGGTCCTTGTTGTCGTGCGCGTACATCATCGTGGCGATGCCGAGCTGCTTGAGGTTGCTGTTGCATCGGACAATCAAGGCGCGGGACTTCGCCTTGGACAACGCCGGGAGCAGCATCCCCGCCAAGATGGCGATGATGGCGATGACAACGAGGAGCTCGATCAACGTGAAGGCGGCATTCGAGCCATGGCCGCGCGCACCAAGCAACTTCATGACGAGGACGGGATTCCCCACATCATGCCAAGCCCAGCCCGCCAAGGACAAGCCTCGCCTCCGTGGCCTCCTTCATGCGCGGGCCGCCTGCGGGGAAAGTGCCGCCCCAATGCTTCATGAAGCGCCCAGAACGAGCCAGGCGCCGACCCTTCCGGGCCGACGCCTGTCACGAGCCCAGCCATGACGGCCCGCAGGCCGCCGTGGTTGGCGATCAACCCGCCTAGTAGCGGTAATGCTCGGGCTTGTACGGCCCCTCGGGCGAGACGCCGAGGTAGCTGGCCTGCTGCTTGGTGAGCTTCGTGAGCTTCACGCCGATTTTCTCGAGGTGCAGGCGGGCCACCTCCTCGTCGAGCTTCTTGGGCAGGCGATAGACGGTCTTCTCGTACTTGTCCTTGTTCTGCCACAGGTCGATCTGCGCCAGCGTCTGGTTGGTGAACGAGTTGGACATGACGAACGATGGATGGCCGGTCGCGCAGCCAAGGTTCACAAGGCGCCCCTCGGCAAGCATGTAGATGCTGCGTCCGTTGGGCAGTAAGTACCGGTCGTACTGGGGCTTGATGTTCTCGATGCGAACGCCCTTGGCCTTCTTGATGGCATCGACCTGAATCTCGTTGTCGAAGTGGCCGATGTTGCAAACGATGGCTTGGTCCTTCATCGCGAGCATGTGCTGCACGGTGATGATGTCGCAGTTGCCCGTGGTCGTGACGTAGATGTCGCCGGTGCCCAGGGTGCTCTCGATGGTGTTGACCTCGAAGCCCTCCATCGCGGCCTGCAAGGCGTTGATGGGGTCGATCTCGGTGACGACGACCCGGGCGCCGTAGGCGCGAAGGGAATGGGCCGAGCCCTTGCCCACGTCGCCGTACCCGCACACCACCGCCACCTTGCCCGCGATCATCACGTCGGTGGCACGCTTCAGGCCGTCGGCCAAGGACTCGCGGCAGCCGTAGAGGTTGTCGAACTTCGACTTGGTGACGGAGTCGTTCACGTTGATG
>CAIYFP010000031.1 GCA_903925515.1 uncultured Verrucomicrobiota bacterium | reverse complement strand
AGCCGCGTCGCCCACGCCGTCCCCGGCAAGCTCCTCGTCGTCCGCGAATCCGACGCCGTGCCCGCCACGCCCTTGCCCGCCACCCCCGCGCCATGGTTCAAGGACGAGTCCGAACGCGTCGGCTTTCGACATCACGAGAACTCCTTCGACGACCTCGCCCGCCAACCCCTCCTCTCGCGCAACGGCTCCCAACACGGCCCTGGCCTCTCATGGGCCGACGTCAACGGCGACGGCCATGAGGACCTCCTCGTCGGCGCCGGCGCCGGCGGGTTGCCCGGCGTCCTCGTGGGCGATGGCAAGGGCGGGTTCCAACGCTGGCTCGAAGCCCCGCTCCAGAAGCCGGCCGGACGCGACCTGACCGCGGTGCTTTGGTTCCCGCCCGTCCTCCTCGCGGGCTCGTCCAACTACGAGGACGGCGCCACGAATGGCGGTTGCCTCCGAATCATGGACCTCGTCCGAAAGGCCTCCGGCGAGGCCGTCCTCGGCCAGAACATCGCGGCCGGTCCGCTTGCCATGGCCGACGCCGACGGCGAGCCCGGGCTCGAGCTCTTCATGGGTGGCCGCGCCATCCCCGGTTCCTACCCGCTTGCGTCCGACTCCCTCGTCCTGCGCGTCGTCGGCGGGCGCTTCACCCCCGTCCAACGCATCGCCTCCGCATCGCCCGTCCAAGACGCGCTCTGGGCGGACCTCGACGGCGACGGTCGTTGCGAGCTCGTCCTTGCCACCGAGTGGGGGCCCGTCCGCATCCTCGCGCTCCACGAGGGGCGATGGGCCGACCGCACCCGCGAGTGGGGGCTTGATGACCGGACCGGCTGGTGGGCTGGCGTCGCGGCGGGGGACCTTGACCACGACGGCCGTCTTGACCTCGTCGTGGGCAACGCCGGCCGAAACATCTTCCCGGGCGCGCCCGAACCCGGGCGCCCGCGGCGCCTCCATGCGCTCAAGCACGACGACTCGGGCAACCTCCTCGCCCTCGAGACCTACGTCGGCGACGACGGTGCCGAACGTCCGGTGCGCCGCGCCGATTCCGTCCTCGCCGCCATGCCATGGCTGCGGGACAAGTTTCCCACCCACGCCCTCCTCGGCGCGGCCCACGCCTCGGACCTCGTCAAGGCAACCCCCGGCGCGCCCACGAACCATCCATGGTCCGTGAACGGCGCCGAATCCCTCCTCCTGCTGAACCGTGGCGGCCGCTTCGAGGCCCGCCCGCTGCCCGTCGAGGCCCAGGCGTCGCCCGTGTTCGGCGTCGGCGTGGCCGACCTCGACGGCGACGGCCACCTCGACGTCGTCCTGTCCCAGAACTTCTTCCCCGTGCATCCCGAGGAGGGCCGGCAGGACGCGGGCGCGGGACTCGTCCTGCGCGGCGACGGCAAGGGCAACCTCATGGCGCTGTCCTCGTCTCGGTCGGGCGTCGCCGTCCATGGCGAGGGTCGCGGCGTCGCGACGGCCGACTTCGACCACGACGGCCGGCTGGACGTGGCCATGGCGCAGAACGGCGCGCCGGTTCGCCTCTTCCGCAACACGCATGCCGCCCCCGGGCTTCGAGTGTCCCTTGCCGGGGACGCGTCGAACCCGTCCGCCCTCGGGGCCTCGGTTCGCTGGGTTGCCGGGAACCAGCCCGGCGCATGGGAAGTCGTCCGGATGGGCGGCGGCTGGTGGAGCTCGCCCTCCCCAACCCTCGTCCTTGGCACGGGCGGCCAACCGGGCGAGGTCGAGGTCCGCTGGCCCGGCGGACGCGTCACGCGAACGCCCGTCGCCCGTGACGCCCGCGATGTCTCCATCCTCCATCCCTCGGCGTCCAGCCCGCGCCCATGACGAAACGCGCCTCCAACGACGTCCGCCCGGTGCCCCCGTGGGTTCTCGCCGTGTCGGGGCTCCTCCTGGCCCTCCATGCGTGGGTCGTCCATGCCGAGGCCCCCGCCGCCCGCTGGTCTGCCCTTCCCCCCGTCCCGGCGTCCGCGCCCGGGTTCACCCTCCTCGACGCCCCGCGCACGGGCCTTGCCTTCACCAACCTCGTCCCCGAGTCCCGCCACCTGACCAACCAGATCCTCCTCGATGGCGGCGGGGTCGCGGCGGGGGACATCGACCACGACGGACGCTCGGACCTTGTCTTCACCGCGATTGGCGGCGGTTCGAGGATCTTCCGAAACCTCGGCGGGCTTCGCTTCGAGGACGTCACGGCCGCCGCCATGGGAACCCAATCCATCCTGGCCACGCTCGATGCCACCGGCTGCGTCCTCGCCGACCTTTCCGGCGACGGCGCCCCGGACCTTGTCGTCAGTTCCCACGGGCAGGGCACCCACCTTTTCCGCAACGACGGGCACGGCCGTTTCTCGCCATGGGCCGACTTCAACCATGGCAAGGGCGGCCATTCCATCGCCGTCGCGGACGTCGATGGCGACGGCTGGCTCGACCTTTACCTCGTCAACTACCGCGCGCGCGCCCTGATGGACATGCCCAACGCGAGGGCAACCTTCAAGGTGGTGGCTGGTCGGACCGTGGTGGACACCGTCGATGGCCGGCCCACCACGGCCCCCGACCTTGCTGACCGATTCGTGGTGAACGGACGCGGCGGCGTGGAGGAGCTGGGCGAGCCGGACCTGCTCCTTCGCAACGACGGCGGCCTGCGCTGGACCGAGGTCCCGTGGACGTCGGGCGCCTTCCTCGAATCCGACGGCAAGCCCATGGGCAAGCCGCCTTTCGACTGGGGTTTGTCAGCCCTGTTCCGCGACCTCAACGGCGACGGGTTGCCCGAGCTGTACGTCTGCAACGACTTCCAAAGCCCCGACCGCCTTTGGGTCAACGAAAGCAAGCCGGGCACCGTCCGGCTCCGCGCCGCGCCGCCGGGCACCCTCCGCCACACGAGCCGGTTCTCCATGGGCGTCGATGCCGCCGACGTGAACCGCGACGGCCATGACGACCTGCTCGTGCTCGACATGCTTTCCCGGTCGCACGAGCAGCGGCTGACCCAGCTCGAGGACACGCCGGCCGCCGAGTCCGACCGTTCCAACCCGCTCGCCACCACCCAGCACGAGGCCAACTCCCTCCAGCTCGGCCGCGGCGACGGCACCTTCATGGAGGCGGCCGCGTTCGCGGGCGTCCAGGCCAGCGAATGGTCATGGACGCCCGCCTTCCTCGACGTCGATCTCGACGGATGGGAGGACCTCCTCGTCACGACCGGCCAATGGCGGGCCGCGCGAGACCTTGATGTCGCCGCCAGCATCCGCAGGCAACGCCAGCAACGCCGCATGGGCGACGCCGAGCTCTTCGCCGCCCGTCGCCAATACCCGCGCCTCGAGCCGCCGCTCGTCGCCTTCCGCAACGAGAACGGCCGCTTCGTCGAGTGCGCCACCAACTGGGGCTTCGCCATCCCGCGCGTGTCCCATGGCCTGTGCCTCGCCGACCTCGACGGCGACGGCGACCTCGACGTCGCGGTCAATCACCTCAACCGCACGCCCGGCCTCTTCCAGAACAACGCCGCCCAGCCCCGCGTCGCCGTCCGCCTCGTCGGGCCACCGGGCAATCCCGACGGCGTCGGCGCGCGCATCACCGTGCGCCCCGCCGGGGGCGCATCCCTTGCGTCGCCCGCGCAGGAAATCACGGCGGGCGGTCGTTACCTCGGGTCCGATGCGCCTTGCCGGACCTTCGCGGCGCCCGGCAACGGCCCATGGACCGTCGAGGTTCGCTGGCCCGACGGCCGCCACACCGCCGCCTCCACCACGCTTCCCAACCAGCTCTGCGAGGTCCTTCACGCCGCCGCCTCGCCGCGCCCGGCCCTCGCGGAAAACCTCGCCCCCCCGCTCTTCGAGGATGTCTCCTCCGCCCTCCCGCCGCCGCCACGGTCCGAGCCTTTCGACGACTTCATCCGTCAGCCCCTGCTCCCTCGACGCATCGCCACCGAGGGTTCGGGCCTTGCATGGGCCGACCTGGATGCCGACGGACGCGAGGAGCTCGTTCTTCCGGCCGCGCCGGGGGGCGCGCTGCGCGTCCTCCGGCCCGCCCCCCCGTCTGCATGGGCCGAGGTCACGAACGTTCCCTCCAGCCGCTGGCAGCCGGTCGCCCTTCCATGGCGCAACGGCCTTCTCGTCGCCGAGTCCTCCTACCCCGAGGGCGCGCCCCTCGGCCCCGCGATCCGCACATGGCCCAACCCGGGCCCCACTCTTTCCGCCGGGGCCAACGCCACCGGCACCCTTGCGGCGGGCGACCCCGACGGCGACGGCGTGCTCGACCTGTTCGTGGGCGCGCGCGTGGTCCCGGGCAAGTGGCCTCGCAACCCATCCTCCGCCCTCGTCATCCCATCCTCGGATTCGTTCGTCGTCCGGCAGGTCCTGACCAACGCGGGGCTCGTCACGGGCGCCGTGTTTTCCGACCTCGACGGCGACGGACGCGTCGAGCTGGCCGTCGCCGCCGAGTGGGCCGAGCCCAAGGTCTTTCGATGGCAAGGCACGCGCATGGAACCCTGGGCGTTGCCCTTCGTGTTCGAGGGAAAGCCGCTGCCCGCCCACGGGCTCGCCGGCCCCTGGACGTCCGTCTCGGCCGGCGACCTCGACGGCGACGGCCTCATGGACCTTGTCCTCGGCCAGCTCGGCGCCAATTCCCATGACGCGCTCTTCGGCCGCCCCCTCGCCATGTTCCATGGCGACCTCGACTCCGACGGCGCCGAGGACGTGTTCACGGCCTATCGCAATCCTGCCGTCCCCGGCGGGCAGGGGCTCGACTCATGGCTTCCCACCCACGGCCTCGCCACCCTCGCCGCCGCCGTCCCGGAGCTCCGCGAACGCTTCAAGTCCCATCGAGCCTTCGCCATGGCCACCATGGCCGACGTCCTCGGTCCCCATGCCGACCGCATCAGGCAGGTCGTGGTGAACTGGTGCCTCCCCGTCGCCCTCCTCCATCGCACCAACCATTGGGACGTCCGTCCCCTCCCGTTCCCGGCCCCCTTGTCCGCCTCATGGGGAATCGCCGTCGCCGACTGGGACGGCGACGGACACGAGGACCTGTTCGTCGCCCAGAACGACTTCCACGCGAACCATGGCCATGCCCGCGATGATGCCGGACTCGGGCTCGTCCTCCTCGGCGATGGCACGGGGGGGTTCCGTCCCTTGTCGTCCCGCGCCTCCGGCATTCGGATCCCCGGCGAGGGTCGTGCCGTCGCCGTCGCCGACCCCGACGCGGACGGGCGTCCCGACCTCTTTGTCACGACGGTCGAGGGGCCGGTGCTGGCCTTTCGCAACGGCGCCGGGCATCCCGGCCTGCGCGTCCGGCTTGTGGGGCCCCCCGGCAATCCCCTCGCAGCGGGTGCGAGGGTGCGCTGGACCGACGACGCCTCCGGCAAGGCCGGCCCCGCCCGCGAATGGCACCTCGGCTCCGGCCATGGCGGATGCGACTCCGCCATCCATGTCGTCGCGCGACCCGTCGATGGCGACGGCACCCTCGTGGTCACATGGCCCGGTGGACGCACCCAACGCGTCGCCGTCCCCCGCGACGTCCGTGGCGTCCGCATCCCAATCGACAAGCCACCGGAGGTTGAGCGATGAGCGGGCTCGCCTTGGGACGGGCAGCCGGGTACGGCCGCGCTCCCACCTGGGACCGTGCCCGTCCCCGGGCGCCTCTTCATGCCCTTCATTCATGGGGAGCCAGCCGGGGATGGCCGCGCTCCCATGCCGCGT
>CAIYFP010000030.1 GCA_903925515.1 uncultured Verrucomicrobiota bacterium | reverse complement strand
TCACTCCTCGGCTTGCGCAAGCATCTGCTTCGCAATCACTTCCCTCCCAACTGAATCGTCCCGGCCTGGAATCCTCTTCAACGGCCGTGTTGGGGATGAAGCGCGTTCCTGGCGGGTTGGAAAACCCGCCCCCCTTTTTGGCATGGGGCGCGTCGCTGGAAGACAAACGTCCTTCAACGAGGTCATGGCAGGGCGGTCATCTGCGGGAAAGCGTCTTGCCATCGGCATGGGTTTTCGGGGCAATAACCGCCAACCACTTGGTGGCATGCGCTTCCGCATCTTCCAACACCCATGGCCCGCGACTGCGGGACGCCTCGCTCATGGCCCCTTTCAAGAAGGGGTCGCACAGCCAACCTCATGGCTGGACGACGCGCCTTCCCGCGCCCGGCGGGGTCGCCGGGACGAAACCAGAAAGCGCCCGCTGCGGGCCGATATCCGTCCACGGATGGAGAAGGCCCGCAGCGGGACATCTACACGCCCCACCTCCTCAACCGACTGGGTCGCACCATGAAGAAGGCTTGTAGTGAAATCCGACTCACCCTCCCCGGCGGCATTGAGATGGTTCTGTGCCGAGTCGAGTGCCCGAAGATGGGTTTCCGCATGGGGGCGAGGGGTTTCCGTGATTCCGAAGAGCCCGTCCACACGGTGGTGATCCCGCATGTCTATTACATGGGGAAGTACCCGGTGACGCAGGAGCAATACTGCGCAGTGGCAACACGGGTGGCGGAGTTACGAGAACGATCCGCTCCCAGCTATCGCAAGGGAAAGAGGTTACCAGTTGAGAACGTGAGCTGGCATGAGGCGAACCAGTTCTGTGCGGCGTTGGCGGCTTTGGTTCCGGTCAAGCAAAGGCCCAAGGGCCATGGCTTCTTTTGCCTGCCGACGGAGGCGGAATGGGAGCACGCGTGCCGAGCGGGAACGGACACGGAGTATCACACCGGCGACGGGACGGCGGCGTTGGAGGAGGCAGGGTGTTTTGCTGGCAACTCCGGCCATGAAACGCACGAGGTGGATGCATCGCTGCCGAATGGTGCTCTTCCTAAGCCTAACAAGTTTGGTCTCTGCCACATGCACGGGAATGTGTGGGAGTGGTGTCATGATATGAGAGACGACGATGCCTATCGCAAGCGTTGCGACGGAGACAAAGATCCCGGACAAGATGCGCGCTTGGCCGAATGTCGTGCGTGGCGCACATCTCGGAATGGTGCGGTCTTGGAATTCATCGCATCTGCGGAGTATGAACGGGCGATGGACAGCGAATCCTTTCGAGTATTGCGGGGCGGCGCATTTGACGTGTCACCGCGGGCTTGCAGATCGGCTGCCCTTCTGAAGTGGCGAGCCGATGTCGGCATGAGAAACCTGGGCTTCCGTGTCTGCTGGGTCCCCGGTCCAGCCGTCTTGGCAGCATCCAGCAGGAACCAGCATGAAGCGGAGGAACCCCGGGCACCGCGAGTCGGAGCAAAAGCGAAGCGCGCGGAGACGAAAGGTGCCGGGGGTTCCGGAGCGACGCGGCGCCCCCGAAAGGCGACAGCCAAAACCGCCCGCGCAGCGGGCTCGAAAAAATTCGTGAAGCTACCCTCCAAGAAATCTCCGTCCAGGAAGCCGGACCGACCAACCACCCGCCGGACCGCCCGCCCCCCCAAGC
>CAIYFP010000029.1 GCA_903925515.1 uncultured Verrucomicrobiota bacterium | reverse complement strand
GGTTGAGCGAAGCGACACCACCGGTCACCGATCCCCGTCACCCTCCGCACCCGGGAGGGGTGCCAGCCCAGTCCCGCCCGCGGCGGTGGCATCCCTGCCGGGATGCGGGGGTCCACGCTCGCGTGGGTCCCCGGTGGTGTCGTCGCTTCGCTCCTCGACCACCGGCTACAGGCTGGGAAGCCTCCGGCTTCATGGCAGATGGACGCCGGGGTCACTTGGGATGAGGCCACCCGCGCCCATGCCGAGGTTCATGCCCCTCCGCTACCAACCCGTGTTGGCACGAAGCCTGCGGCGACCTTGCCGCTTGGGGATCGAGCGATTCCCTCCTCCTTGCGCGGGGATTTTTTTGGGGGGTTGGGCGACGCGCGGGAGGGAGCGGGAGGATGAGGGTGTCGGGGCGAGGCCGAATCCGAATCCGGGGGGACGAGATTGGCCGGGGTGGCGTCGAGGACGGCAACGGGAGTAGGATTTGGGGCGTGGTGATTGTTGTCATGGGTGTTTCGGGGTCCGGGAAATCCACGGTGGGGCGGATGCTGGCGGCGCGGCTGGGCTGGACGTTCCGGGACGGGGACGAGTTTC
Source organism: uncultured Verrucomicrobiota bacterium (assembly GCA_903925515.1). GTDB lineage: Bacteria > Verrucomicrobiota > Verrucomicrobiia > Limisphaerales > UBA9464 > UBA6176. Next base: position 7,375 of record CAIYFP010000029.1, on the reverse strand, counting down.
ATCCGGAGTCGAACGTGGCGAAGATGCGTGCGGGGGTGCCGTTGAACGACGAGGACCGGCGGCCGTGGCTGATGGCGATCCATGGGTACATGAGGTCCGAGCATTCGGCGGGCAGGAGCTCGGTGATTGCGTGCTCGGCGCTGAAGGAGGCGTACCGGGACCTGTTGCTGCGCGGGGAACCGTGGGTGCGGTTCGTGCATCTGACCGGGCCGAGGGAAGTGATCGAGGAACGGATGCGATCGCGGGCGGGCCACTTCATGCCCGTGGCGTTGCTGGAGAGCCAGCTGGCGACCTTGGAGGTCCCGGGGGACGCATGGGTCGAGGACTTGCGGGCGACGCCGGGGGAGATCGTGGAGGCGGTGGTGGCGAGGGTGCGGAGGTGGGAGGGCGAGACCCGGGGTGGGGGCGGCGGCTAGTCGCGGTCGAAGGAGGGGCGGAGCGGGGAGGAGAAGCGCGGGGAGTCGCCGTCTGGATATTCGAAGACGCGGCCCTCGAAGTTGCGGATGAGGACGCGGCCGGGCTGGCGTGCGAGGGTGTAGTCTGGGTTGACGGGGACCTTTCCGCCGCCGCCGGGTGCATCGATGACGAACTGGGGGATTGCGTAGCCCGTGGTGTGGCCGCGGAGGGACTCGATGATTCGGATGCCCTGATCGACGGAGGCCCGGAGGTGGGCGCTGCCCGCGATGAGGTCGCATTGGTAGAGGTAGTAGGGGCGGACGCGGCAGAGGAGGAGCTTGTGAACGAGGGCGCGCATGACCTCGGGGGAATCGTTGACATGGCGCAGGAGGACGGACTGGTTGCCGAGCGGGATCCCGGCGTCGGCAAGGCGTCCAAGGGCGTCCCGGACCTCGGTGGTGAGCTCGCGGGGGTGGTTGACGTGGACGGAGAGGAAGAGGGGATGGAATCGGCGGAGGGCGTCGCAGAGGGCGGGGGTGATGCGTTGGGGAAGGAAGATGGGGATGCGGGATCCGATGCGGAGGAACTCGACGTGGGGGATGGCTCGGAGCCGGGAAAGGAGTTCGGAGAGCTTGTCGTCGGAGAGGAGGAGGGGGTCGCCGCCGCTGAGGAGGACGTCGCGGATGGAGGGGTTGGATGCGATGTAGGCGATCTGTTGGTCGAAGTTGGGGTGGAAGTCGTAGCCGCTGGCGTTGCTGACGAGGCGCGAGCGGGTGCAATAGCGGCAGTAGGAGGCGCAGCGGTCCGTGACGAGGAACAGGACGCGGTCCGGGTAGCGATGGACGAGGCCGGGGACGGGGGAGTGGCCATCCTCGCCGCAGGGGTCGGACATTTCCCACGGGGCGCGGGAGGTTTCCTCGATGCGAGGGACGACTTGGCGGCGGATGGGGCAAAGGGGGTCAGCGGGGTCAATGAGGGAAAAGAAGTGCGGGGTCATGCCGACTGCGAGCTTGGACTGTCCCGCGAGGATGGCGCCGGCGCGTTCCTCCGGGGAGAGGGAGGGGAGGAGGGACGAGAGTTGATCGACGGATGTGACGCGGTTCTTGAGCTGCCAGCGCCAGTCGTTCCAGTCGGTGTCGGGGACACGGGACCAAGGTCCGCGGGGTGCTGGGAGGAATGCCTTGAGGGCGAGGAACTCGGGGGAGGGTGCCTGTGGGGCGCCGGAAGAATCGTGCTCCATGAACGTTGGACCTCACGCTACGGCCGAACGGTGGGGCGTCAATCGGGGAGAAGGGCCGGGGCGTGGGCGTGGGCGTGGTGGGAGGGGAAGGCGAGGCTGAAGGTTGTTTGGCCGGGTCTGGAGACGAGGAGGGAAAGGTCGCCGCCGAGGTGGCGGGCGATCTGCCGGCTGAGGGCGAGGCCTAGGCCGAGGCCGGAGCCGCCGGGCTTGCGGTTGGAGGGGCGTGGCGTGAAGAGGTTTTGGCGGAGGGATTCGGGAATGCCGGGGCCGTTGTCCTCGATGAGGACGAGCCATTGGGGTGGCTGGGAGGAATGGGAGGCGCGAAGGGAAATGGTTCCGCGTCCCTCGAGGGCTTGGGCGGCGTTGACGCAGAGGTTTTCGAGGACGAGGAGGGCGAGGTTTGCGGCGCGGTTGTCGAGCGCGGGGCCGGGCGTGGCGTGGAGCGTCCAATGGAGGTGGGCTGCCATGGGGGCCTGGATGCGGGCCTTGCGTGCAGCCTCGGCGAGGAGCTCGTCCATGGGCACCTCGAAGGCGTCGATGCCTTGCTCGTCGCGGAGCACGCGGACGACGTCCTCGATCATGGCGCGCATGCGGCGTGCGGAGTCTGCGGCGTCCGGGGAGGCGGGGTCGCCGTGGGTGACGGCATGCTGGAGGGCGGCGAGGGGGTTGCGGAGGCCATGGACGAGGTGGGAGGCGACGGCGCCGACGGCGGAGGTGCGCGCGGCGAGGGCGAGCTCGTGGTTGGCCTTTTCGAGTTGGTCGGAGCGTGCGGCGAGCTGGCGGTTGGAGGCTTCGAGGCGGCGGAAGGCGAGGAGCAGGGAGGAGGCGAGGAGGGAACCGACGAGGAGGAAGGCCATGGCTGCGCGGCGTGCAAGGCGGACGTCGAGGACGTGGTACTCGGCATGGAGCCCGGAGGCGTCGAAGGCGAGGAAGGCGATGCCGAGGGGCTCGGGTTGACGCGGGGAGCGGAGGGGGAGCCAAAGTTCGAGGCGATGGGGTGGACCGTGGGCGAAGCGGGACAGCGGGGATGCGGGAAGTGGGCTGGAGGACGGCCATGGGACATCCGGGCGGGCGGAGGCAGGGCCGAGGAGGGAGAGGAAGGGGCGGCCCTCCGGGCTGAAGAGATGGACTTCGAGGACTCCGGGGAGCTCGGGGACGATGGAGGCATCGAGGACGGCGGCGAGGGGATCGTCGGTCTGGCCGGGCTGGGCGTCGGAGAGGCGTTGCTGGACCAAGGCCGAGAGGACGGAGGCGTCGCGGTGGGCGAGCTGGTCCCGGAGTTGAGTACGGAAAGGGAGGAGGACGGCGGCGATGGCGACGGCGAGGAGGAGGAGGGCGGCGAGGACGGCGTGGGTTCCAGGTGGCAGCCGGGACGCGATGTGGGGTCGGAGGCGGGCCATGGTTTTGGGGGGTTAGAAGTCGATTTCGACTCCGGCGAGTGCGGTGTGGGAGCGATAGCGGTCGGCGGCCACGTTGGAGTCTTGGCGTTCGTGGAAATACTCGCCGTACGTGCGGAGGCGTTGGGTCCATCGGTATTCGACGCGAGCCTCGACGTCGGTCTCGACGCGGGTGCGTGGAATGGGCTCGAAGACGGAGATGATTTGGAGCGCAAAGTCGTAGGTGGACCATCTGGCTTGGGAGCGGACGGACCATTTGCCGGCGTCGAAGCGCGCGGCTAGGGCGCCGCCGAGGCGGGTGTAGTCCGAGTAGCCGGCGCCATTGTCGGCGCGGGTGACGTGAAAGGCGCGGAGGGTGGTCTGGAAGCGATGAGGCTGGTTCCATGTGTGCCGCCATGAGGCCTCGTAGCGCAGGTCATGGGTCGCGAGGAGGGTGTCGTTGAGGGGGATGCCGAGGGGGTCGGTTTGGCGGCGGGTGTCGAAGGGGCGGTGGATGTCCTGGAAGGAAAGCTCGACGGCGGAGTTGGTGGCGTACGCGAGGCCAACGAGGGCCTTGGGGCCGTATTCCCAGTGGCTGGAGACTGGGGCGCGGAAGAGTTGACGGTTCACGGGGAACGAGGCCTCGACGTAGAGGATGGCCGGGAAGCGATGGCGGAGGGTGGGTGCGAGGATGAGGCTATCGCCGACGGCACGGATGGAGCCGGGGTCGCTGGCGATCTCGGTGGCGTCGAAGGCTTGCTCGGCATGAAGGTGGGTGAAGGAGACGGAGGGGACCCACGTGCGGCCGTACCACTTGTAGGACGCCTGGGAGAGGACGGTACGTTCGCCGCGGATGCCGGGGGTGTCCGGGGAAACCTCGACGGGGTTGAGGTAGCGACGTTCGTCTGCGGAGACGAAGAAGGTGAATCCATGGCCGTCGATGGGGAGGCGGGAGGCGAACCATTCGAGGCCGGCGGAGAGGAGGGGTGTGTCTTGGGGATTGAAGGGGGAAAGGATGGCGTTTTGCTTGTGGCCGCCGGCGAGGCGGAGGGTGAGAAGATTGTCCCAGAACAGGCCGATGTCGGGCTGGCGATGGATGCCGGGGAGGTCGGGGTGGCCGGCGAGGGCGATGGGAGCGAGGAGGAGAGGGAGGACGTGGGAGAGGAGCTGGGGGCGGGAGGGGGCGAGGGTGGGGTGAGGGCGTCGTGGCGCGCGGGCGCCCCGGTCGGGGGACGGTGCTGCGAGCGGCGGGCGAGCGGCGCGAGGTTCCGGGGAGATCATGGCGGCTGGGGATGGCAGGGGTGGCAGGGGGTCCTGCCAGCGTCGTCGCATCGCGGAATCGAGCGAGCGAGGCGGGGCATGGAGCAAGAAAAAACCGGCGTCCGAGATGGACGCCGGTCGCGTGGCCCTGCGCAGGAAGGCTAGTTGCGTCCCTTGCCCTTGCCCTCGGAGCCGCCATCCACGGCGCCGCCGTTTTCCTTGAGCTTGGCGCGGAGGTCCCGGACCTGCTCGCGGATGTCGGCACGGAGCTGCTTGGTATCATCGAGGAACTTGTCGCGGTTGGCCTTGAGTTGTTCCTTGAGCTTGGCCTTGTCTTCCTCGGTGGCACCGCGGAGCTGGGAGACGAGGGCCTTCTGCTCCTCGGCGAACTTCTTGGCGGCGTCTTGGTACTGTTCGACGAGCTTCTTCACGTCCTCGGGGAGCTCGACGCCCTTGGGGATGCCGATGCGCGGGATTTCGAGGCCGGGACGGCCCGGGGGTGTGGGGCGGTCGGGGCGCTCGGGACGGGTGGGAGGGGCGGGGGGATCGCCGGCGAGGGTGCCGAGGGCGAAGGCCGTGGTGGCCATGATGGCGAGGGAGCGGAACAGCTTCATGATGAATCCTTCGAATTGTGAATTGACCCGGCCTTTGGGGCCTGCACCTGCAAGGTCCCTTGGCCGGCTGGGAGAGGGGTAGCAACAGGGATGCCAACCATGGCCGGGCGAGGCGTGGCGGATGAAAAGCCCCGTGAATCGATGTTTTTCGGGGGGATGCCGCCCATGGGCATCCGGGGTGGAGGGGGAGGGAGCCGTTCCCTGTTGGGTGGGTTTTTGGGTGTCGAGGCGCGTCAGGTGCCGGGAGGCGCGGTTTCTTGGGGGGATTCACCCATGCCATGGACATCCCCGGCGCCATGGAGCTTGGGCGGGGCGAGCCGATACCTTAGGTAGTCGCGGGAGACGCCGAGGAGGCGAGCGGCCTTGGAGACGTTCTGGCCGGTTTGGTCGAGGGCGAGGTGAATGAGCCTGAGGATGGCGTCCTCGAGGGAAAAACCGGAGTCCGGGAAGCGGAAGCCATGGGCAAGCCAATCGGGGCCGTGGGTCGTGTTGGGAGGGGTGGTCGCGGCGGGAATGGCGGGCGCGGGGTGGGCGGGTGCGGCGCCCATGAGGGAAAGGAAGCCGAGCTCCGGGGAATCCTCGAAGACGATGGCACGTTCGATTTCGTGGGCGAGCTCGCGGACGTTGCCTGGCCATGCGTAGGAGGCGAGGCGGCGTTGGCCGGCGGGGGAGATGGGGCGTGCCGGGAGGCGTTGCCGTTGGGCGATGCGTTGGATGAGATGCTGTGCAAGGCGGAGGATGTCGGGCCCGCGTTCGCGGAGGGGTTGGATGGCGATCCGGTAAAGGTCGAGCCGGTGGTAGAGGTCCTCGCGGAAGCGTCCCTCGGCGACCTCGCGGCGGAGGTCGCGGTTGGATGCGGCGATGACGCGGGCATCGACGGGGATCTGGTGGTTGCCGCCGACGCGTCGGATGCGGTTTTCCTCGATGGCGGCGAGGAGCTTGCCTTGGAGTGGCAGGGGCAGGGAGTTGATTTCGTCGAGGAAGAGGGTGCCACCGGCGGCGGCCTCGAACAGGCCGATGCGAGCGGATCGCGCGTCCGTGAAGGCGCCCTTTTCGTGGCCGAAGAGCTCGGATTCCGCGAGGGAATCTGGGATGGCGGAGCAATTGGCCTCGATGAGGGGCTCGGTGGCGCGGGGGCCCTTTTGGTGGAGCCAGCGAGCGAGCGTGGTCTTGCCGGTTCCGGTTTCGCCGAGGAGGAGGACCGGTGGGAGGTTGGACCCGAGGCGGCGGTCGGCGAGGAGGATCCGGTCGAGCTGGGCATGGAGGGGGCCGAGGGCGTCGCCGAAGAAGAAGTTGAGGTCTGGGGCGGCGGCGGCGTGGCGATGTTCCTCGGCGCGGGCGGCTTGGCGGGAGCGGCGGCCGCGTGCGAGGGACAGGGCGAGGGCCTCGGGTTCGAAGGGCTTGGGGAGGTAGTCGATGGCGCCGAGCTTGATGGCCTCGACGGCACCCTTGACGCCGGACTCGGCTGTCATGACGACGACGCCGGCACTGGCTCCGAAGGTTTTCTCCTTCAGGAGATCGGTGCCGAGGCCGTCGGGGAGGTGAACGTCGAGGAGAACGAAGTCGAAGCCAGCCTGCGCGGCGTGTCGTCGGGCGGCGGCGAGGGAGTCTGCGGAGGCGACGTCCGCGCCGAGGCGTTCGAGGGAGGCGACGATGTGGCGACGGAGGAGGGGTTCGTCATCGACGACGAGGACGGTGAGGCCGGCGAGGGGGGAGGGCGGCATGGGGTGAGGATAGGGCAAGGGGACGCGGCGAGGCGAGGTTGGAATGGGCGGGGGGAGGTGAGGGCGGGGGTGATAAGCGGGCGTGGAGTCGGGGTGCGGCCTGGTGCGGGGCCTCTTCCGAACGAACGCTTGTCACGCCGTCGGACGGCCGTTCACGCTGGGGGTCGATGATCAGGAGGACGTTCCTTGGGTTGCTGGGCTTGGGCATGGCCATGGTGCCGACGATGGCGCAGACGAAGTATCTGTCGCTTTCCAATCCTTCGTTTGAGAGCCCCGCGTGGACGGGGCCGTTGCCGGTGGACATCCGGCTGGACGGGTGGACGAAGACCCCGGCGCCGTCGTGGTTCGTGCCGCAGGGTCCGCTGCAATCGTGGGAGCAGTTGTCGGGGATCTTCCCGAACCCGCCGGAGGGGCAGCCGGGGCGGATACCGAACGGGGACGGGAGCCAAGCGGCCTATCTCTTGACGTTGCCGTTGGCGGGTTTTTCGCAGGTGTTGCCGGCGACGTTCGAGGGGGGCGTTTCGTACGAGTTGACGGTGGGCGTGCGAGGGGGAGGCAACATCGCGGACGGGACGCCCTTGATGGTTTCGTTGTTCTACCTCGACGCGACGTTCCAGCCGGTGGCGGTGGGGAGCGCGACGGTGGCTTACAGCGCGGCCTTGGGAGCGGCGTGGCCGTCGTTGACGGACGTGATGGCGAGCACGGGGGTGGTTGGCGCGGGGAGCGCCGCCGTGGGGAGGAACGTGGGCGTGTCGATCCTGTCGG
>CAIYFP010000028.1 GCA_903925515.1 uncultured Verrucomicrobiota bacterium | reverse complement strand
GAGCAACGACGTGGGACGCGAAAAGCGCCGCGGCCCTTCGTTGTTCGTCCGTCACAGACCGCTGCGGGTAGGCTCCGTCCTCACGCCTTACCCCGGGGCATTCTTGGAGCAACCAAACACCAGCGATTTGTGAGACACGACACTAGGCCGGCGATGGCTGGGCCGACCCGAAACCCGGCAGCTTGGGAGGCACTGGCTTCACGACCTCGGGCAATGGGGTGGCGGCTTGGGCACCACTGGGTGGATCGACCTTGGGCGGCTCGCTGGCCGGCGGCGTCAGCCTGCCGGTCCGGACGATTTCATCGACTTGGGCTCCATCCAGGGTCTCATGCTCAAGAAGCGCGTTGGCAATCGCATCGAGCTTGTCGCGGTGATCCGTGATCAGGCGGGTCGCGCGTTCATATCCTTCGTCGATGATGCGCTTGACCTCCGCATCAATGGCCTGGGCGGTGGCCTCGGAATAATCCTTGGAGCGAATCATGTCGCGTCCCAGGAACACGTACTCCTGCGAGTCCCCGTACTGGATCATGCCCAGGCGATCGGACATGCCGTAGTGCATGACCATGGCGCGAGCCATGGAGGTGGCCTGCTGGATGTCGCCGCCGGCGCCGGTGGAGATGTCCTGGGTCACCAACTCCTCGGCAATGCGACCCGCCATGGTCATCGCCACGAGGTCGAGCAGCTCCTTGCGGGTGCGATTGAGCAAGTCGTTCTTGGGCAGGTACATCGTCGATCCCAGCGACTGGCCGCGTGGAATGATGGTGACCTTGTGGAGCGGATGCGTGTGTTCGAGGAGGACGTTGACGAGGGCATGGCCCGCCTCGTGCCATGCGGTGCCGCGCTTTTCCTTCTCCGTCATGGCGAGGCTTCGACGCTCGCGGCCCCAACGGACCTTGTCGCGGGCCTCCTCCAGCTCGGCCATCCCGACGGCCTTCTTGCCGGTGCGGGCGGCGAGGAGGGCCGCCTCGTTGAGAAGGTTGGCCAGCTCGGCGCCGGAGAACCCAGGGGTGCCACGCGCGATGATCGACAGGTCCACGGAGCCATCGAGCTTCACGTTCTTGGCATGGACCTTGAGGATGCCTTCGCGCCCACGGACATCGGGAAGGCTGACGGTCACCTGGCGGTCGAACCGGCCCGGACGCAACAGAGCGGGGTCGAGGACGTCGGCGCGGTTGGTGGCGGCGATGATGATGATGCCCTCGGTGGTGTCGAAGCCGTCCATCTCGACGAGGAGTGCGTTGAGGGTTTGCTCGCGTTCGTCGTTGCCGCCGCCAAGGCCATGGCCGCGGCTGCGGCCCACGGCGTCGATTTCGTCGATGAAGATGAGGCAGGGGGTGTTTTTGCGGGCCTGCTCGAACATGTCGCGGACGCGGGAGGCGCCGACGCCGACGAACATCTCGACGAAGTCGGAGCCGGAGATGCTGAAGAAGGAGGCGTCGGCCTCGCCGGCGATGGCCTTGGCGAGGAGGGTCTTGCCGGTGCCGGGGGGGCCGACCATGAGGATGCCCTTGGGGATGCGGCCGCCGAGCTTCTGGAACTTGCGGGGGTCCTTGAGGAACTCGACCAGCTCGCTGACCTCCTCCTTGGCCTCATCGACGCCGGCGACGTCCTTGAAGGTGACCTTGTTGCGTTCCTTGGTGAGGAGGCGGGCCTTGGATTTTCCGAAGGAAAGGGCCCCGCGCCCGGCATTGCGAATCTGGCGGATGAAGAGGAACCAGATGAGGAAGCCGATGACGAGGATGGGGAGGATCTGGCCGAGGAGGGAGACCCAGAAGGAGCTGCTGGTGGAGGTGCGGAATGCGCCGCTGTTCAGCAGCATCGCCTTGCTGCTCTCGTCGAACTCGGTGCGGATGACGAAGTTGACGAGGTTCGTCTTGCCTTGCTCGACCTTGCGGTACCGCCCGGTGACCTCGCGCAGCGGGTAATGCTCGGGGGCGTAGCTGATGATGCCGCCCTGGATGTCGCCGTTTCGAGCGAGCTCCACCAGGCGCGGGAAGGTGATCTCCTCGGCGCGCGGCATCCTTGCTCGCGTGGCCATCACCATGATGGGGACCAACGCGGTGAGCACCACGAGGAGTATCCAGGTGCGGACGGGCATGCGCGGGTCGCCATTGCGCTTGTCACCCGGGGAATTGGAATCGTCTGCCATCGCTCGTTCCCCAAGGTACCACCAGCCTCCCGGCCGTGCAACGACGCCCATGCGTCACCCGGCCGTTGCCAACGGAGGGCGACATCTGGGACCTTCGGGCCTTCCATGAAGAAGCTCCTCTTGATCGCGCCGCTGTTCCTGCTCGCCGTCATGGCCCGCGCCCAAGACTGGGCGAAGGCACGCCTCGAAAAGTCTCCGCGCCACGGCGAATGGATCACGGTGCGCCATGGGCAACGCGACGTGAAATGCTTCGTGACCTACCCCGAGGTGCCCGGCAAGGCCACGGCCGTCGTGGTGATCCATGAAATCTTCGGCGTCACCGACTGGGTACGCGGCATGACCGACCAGCTCGCCGAGGCCGGCTACATCGCCATCGCGCCGGACCTGCTTTCCGGGTCGGCCCCCAACGGCGGCGGCACGGCCGAGCTGGGGGGCGGCGACAACGTGCGGAAGGCGATCTCCTCCCTCGAACCGGACCGCATCACGGCGGACCTGAACGCGGTGGCGGCGCACGTGGCGAGGCTGCCGGCGAGCAACGGGAAGGTCGCCGTGGCTGGCTTCTGCTGGGGCGGCGCACAAACGTTCCGGTTCGCCTCGAACAACCCGGACATCAAGGCGGCACTCGCATTCTATGGCACCGGGCCGGACAAGGCGGCGGACGTCGCCCGAATCAAGGCGCCCGTCCATGGCTTCTACGCCGAGAACGACGCCCGCGTGAACGCCACGCTGCCCGTCACGGGCGAGCTGATGAAGAAGGCCGGCAAGGCCTTCGAGCCCGTCACCTACCCGGGCGGCGGCCATGGATTCATGCGCGCCGGCGAGGATCCCTCCGGCTCCGAGGGCAACCGCAAGGCTCGCGACGCCGCATGGAAGCGCGTCCGGGAAATCCTCGGTAAGCTTTGATGGCACGCGCCATGCCCGCCGCCGCAGATGCCACCCCGCCCGGCCTGCGCCGCCGCCGCTTCCTTGTCGCGACGGCGACGGCGCTCGCGGGTTGCGCGCAATCGGTGCCTCCCGCGGGCGGGTCCATCCCCATCCTCGACACCCACACGCATTTTTACGACCCGACGCGGCCGGGCGGCGTGAGGTGGCCTTCCGCGGACGACCCGTTGCTTTACCGGCCCGTGTTGCCGCCCGAGTACGAGGCCCTTGCCCGGCCGCTTGGGATAGCCGGGACGGTTATCGTCGAGGCCAGCCCCGAGACCGGCGACAACGGCTGGGTTCTCGGGCTCATGCCGCGCCATGCGATCGTGCGGGGCGTCATCGGGCACCTGCGCCCCGCCGACCCGGACTTCATGGCCCAATGGCGGCGTTGGGTTCGGAACCCACGGTTTCGAGGCATCCGCACGGGTGGCTGGGACGGTCCGTTGGACGTGGGGCGCACGGGGTTCATCGCGCATTGCGAGGAGGTGGCCCGCGACGGGCGGGTGCTGGAACTGCTGGTTCAATCGTCACAGTTGGCCCAGGTCGTCGCGCTGGGTCGTGCCGTGTCCTCGCTCGACATCGTCGTGGACCACTGCGCCAACGTGCGCGTCGATGGCCGCCAGCCGCCAGGCGAGTGGCTGCGCGGGATGGATGCGATGGCCGCCCTGCCCCGCGTCCATGTG
>CAIYFP010000027.1 GCA_903925515.1 uncultured Verrucomicrobiota bacterium | reverse complement strand
TTCGTGCCCACGGGCTGGTCGCAGGGGCAGGTGCTCGCCCTGCGGCCGGGCCGGTCGGGCGAGGTGGTGGACGCCAACTCGGCGGCGCTGACGAACGGGGCGCTGGGCATCGCGTGGAGGTCGAGGCGCAACGTGCCCAAGAAGCCCTCGTTGCTGTGGCTCGACGGGCTGCTGTACGGCATCGACGACAACGGCGTGGCCACGTGCTGGGAGGCCGCCACGGGGAACGTGTTCTGGAACGAGCGCATCGGGGGCAACTACTCCGCGTCGCCGGTGGCCGCCGACGGTCGCATCTACTTCCTCAGCGAGGAAGGCAAGGCCACGGTGGTCGCCACGGGCCGCGAGTTCCGCAGGCTCGCGGTGAACCAGCTTGGCGACGGCTTCATGGCGTCGCCCGCCATTGCGGGGAACGCGCTCTACCTGAGAAGCAAGACGCGGATGTACCGGGTCGAGTAGCAGGGGAGCCCGCCCCGCCGCCCGGGGCTCCCGGCCGCGCGTGGCCTGCAAACGATTCATGGTCCGGGTGAAGGATCCCGTGCAACGTGGTCCATGACGACGATCCGCATGGCGAACGATCGGGGACACACGCATCTGGGCTGGCTCGACAGCCGTCACTCGTTCTCGTTCGGGGACTACCATGATCCCTCGTGGATGGGATTCCGGTCGCTGCGCGTGATCAACGAGGATCACGTCGGACCCGGCGGCGGCTTTCCCCCGCACCCGCATCGTGACATGGAGATCTTCACCTACGTCGTTTCCGGCGCCCTCGAACATGGCGACAACCTCGGCAATCGGCGCGTGCTTCGCCCCGGCGACATCCAGGTGATGGGCGCGGGGCGCGGGATCGTCCACAGCGAGTTCAACCCGTCCGCGACCGAGCCCGCCCATTTCCTCCAGGTATGGCTTCGGCCTGCCTCGACCGGGCTGGAGCCGCGCTACGCCGAGTGGCGTCCTGGACCGGATGCGGTCGATGCGGAGCGGGTCCTGATCATCTCGCGCGACGGGCGGGACGGGTCGGCTGCGCTGCGACAGGACGCGGACGTGCACAGGCTTCGGCTGGCCGAAGGCGGCGAGTTCGTGCATGCGCTGCGGCCGGGCCGTGGCCTTTGGCTGCAAGTGATCCGGGGCGTCGCCATGGCCAACGACCAACGACTCGGGGCCGGGGACGCGATGGCCACGGACGACGCCGGCGCATGGACAATCCGCGCGAAGGAGCCCTTGGAGGCCTTGATGTTCGACCTCGGTTGACGGCGGCCACCTTGCCCGCGGGCGCTCGTCAGGCGACGCCCGCCCATTCCGGCCCGCCGGGGAAGGCGAACTGCTCGAGGGTGGCCGCGTGCATCTCGGTGGAGTAGCCCGGGCGCAGGGGAACTTGATAGCGGGCGTTCACGATGCGGCACGGCTCCACGAAGTGCTCGTGGAGGTGGTCCACGAACTCGCACACGCGACCCTCCATCGAGCCGCTGACGCAGGCGTAGTCGATCATGGAGACGTGCTGGACGAACTCGCAGAGGCCGACGCCGCCGGCGTGCGGGCACACGGGCACGCCGAACTTCGCGGCGAGCAACAGCACCGCGAGGTTCTCGTTGACGCCGCCGAGGCGGCAGGAGTCCACCTGGCAGAACGAGAGGGCCCGCGCCTGGAGCAGTTGCTTGAACAACACCCGGTTCATCCCGTGCTCGCCCGTCGCCACCCCGATCCCGAGCGGCTCCATCGCCCGCGCGATCGCGGCGTGGCCCAGCACGTCGTCGGGCGACGTCGGTTCCTCGATCCACCATGGCTTGAACCGCGCGAGCTCCCGCATCCATGCGATTGCGGCCGGCACGTCCCAGACCTGGTTTGCGTCCACCATCAGCTTGCGGTCCCACCCGATTTCCTCGCGGATGATGCCGAGGCGCCGGACGTCGTCGGCGAGGTCTCGGCCCACCTTGACCTTGATGTGGTTCCACCCCCCCGCCACCGCCTCGCGGCACAGGCGCCGGATTTTGTCGTCCGGGTAGCCGAGCCAGCCGGCGCTGGTCGTGTAGGCGGGGTAGCCTTCGGACATGAGGCGCCGGACGCGTTCGTCCTTGCCTGGGGCCACGCGTTCGAGGAGGTCGAGCGCCTCGTCCGGGGTGAGGGCGTCGGTGAGGTAGCGGAAGTCGATGCAGGCCACGAGCTGGCGCGGGGACAGGTCGGCCACGAGCCGCCACACGGGCTTGCTCTCGGCCTTGCCC
>CAIYFP010000026.1 GCA_903925515.1 uncultured Verrucomicrobiota bacterium | reverse complement strand
CGGCCTACAACTGCCGCTTTTAGGATCCACTGGCTGGAGGAGATTCTCCCGCCGAGACGCCGAGACGCGGAGACATGAGCCAAGAGCCTCTGCGTCTCCGCGCCTCTGCGGGCGGCTCTGTCTCATGCGCTTGGAGACGTTCCTTCGACCGTTCCCATGGCATCGCCCGCTGCGGGGCATGGGCTGGAGGGGATTCTCCCGCCGAGACGCTGAGACGCGGAGACATGAGCCAAGAGCCTCTGCGTCTCCGCACCTCTGCGGGCGGCTCTGCCTCCTGCACGTGGAGACGTTCCTCGGCTCGTTCCCATGGCATCGCCCGCTGCGGGGGATCGGCTGGAGGAGATTCTCCCGCCGAGACGCCGAGACGCGGAGACATGAGCGAGCAACCCGTTCAACCTCCGCGCCGCCATCACGGCCTTCCCGGCGAAGCCGTCCCATCTGGGCGCTGGGCCGACCCTCGGCGTGCAAGCTGTACCAAGCCTTGGTGAATCAATTCGCAGATCACCCCGTGTTTGGTGCCGGGATCGAGCAATTGGAGGTTTTCCTCATGCGACAACCCATTGTTCAGCAAGGCGCCAAGATCGACCCGGGCTTGATTGTCGCGATGCACCTCGGCCACGGCTTGCTCGATGGTGGCGAGGATTTTCTTGAGGTCCCATTGGTCTTCGGGGAGCAACCCCTTGTCCTTCCGTTCCGCGAAGGCCTTGGCCAAATCGAAGTCCTTGGGGGGTAGCTCTTTCTTGGCGTTCGCCTGGCATGCTTTCTCCTCGAACTCCGGCGGCCGCCCTCGGGGGGCCAGCCCTTTCTCCGCACGTATGAGCCATCGCGCGATGGCACCGGCGGCCCCTTGCCCGGCACCAATGAGGAAGATGGGCTGCTTCACCTTTGCGGTCACCGCGGCGGCGAACTCCTCGTAGATGCCCGGTGCAATCCCGCTCCAGCCCTTGAGCTTGCCCCCCAGGAACACGTGGGCGATGGGACGAACCTCCACGGTCTTCTTGTCCCCCTTGCGAGGGTTGAGATTGGTAAATTCCACGGTCTCGCAGACCATCCGACGCATCTGCGTCAGGCAACATGCGGCGAGGACCGCGTTGTGTTCCTCGGCTTGCTTCACCTTCCCCTCGTGTTCCTTCACCGCCTCCCTCAATTCGGCAATCGTGTCGAATTCGGTCTGGACGGGGACCCCCTTCTTCGGGTCTTCCGCCGGTTTCAATGGGGACGGGTTTCCTTCGGGCGTCCGCGCTAAAGGCGTCGCCAAGTCGTCGGGGGTCACGGGCCTGAACGTGCAGACATCCACCCACTTGGCGATCAACTCGGCGGTGATCTTCTTGGATTCGGGCCAAACAGGCATGCTAAAGAGGCGTGGTTCCTTAGCGGGTCTTGCTTCGCCCCCGGTTCCATCCTCGCCGTGGTCCCGCTCGGCAATAAGCATGTGGACGCAGGTGGAGGTGAAGTTGACGAAGCGTTCGCCGGTCTTGGGGTGCTTTTCCCAAGCCAGCAAGGCGCCTGCGGCGTCGGGCATCATGCCGCCGTAGAGGATGGAAACGCCCGCCCGGGCCAGCGGCCGGAACAGTCGAAGGATCAACTCCCGGTTGTGCTGGTCGCCATAGCCGCCATCGAGGATGTCCGTGGAGTCGCCCACCGACAAGCGCACCACCTTGCCACTAAGCGCGGCAAGGGGGTTCGGCTGGGCCTTGCCCGTGGCCCCTAATGTATCCGAGGCCGCACCCTTGTTCGAGTTCAACTCCGACAAGGTCTTGAACTGGACTTGGTCGAAGGCCGACTTGAGCGCCGCCAATTCAACTTGGGACAACCCATAGCCGGGATAATAAAGGCACCCGGCGAGCGCCTTGGGGACTTGGTCCGCGCCGGGATGGTTCGGGTTCTTGTGCTTGTGCTGCAACTCCACAATCAGTCGCTGAACCATCAGGGGATCCGGCGATCGGTTGACCAAGATTCTGTTTTTGCCCGGGCTCTTGAATTCCGTGGCATTGCGGATGAGCAGTCGATGGAAGAAGCCCAGGAGGATCTCGCGAAGCAACGTGTTCACGACGCGCCGCTCGGCCCCCTCGCTCCAGCGCAAGGACGGTGCGAATCCAAGCTCCGGGATGCTGCGGGACACGCGGTCGCCGTTGAGGTTTTCCACGACCACGACGGGCGGCACGAAGAAGCCTTGAACGCCGCGCTTCTTCGGACGCGTATCCCGCCTCGGCTTCTGGAACGTCCGGATCTCCCGCCGGCACCATGGACGTTCCGCGTACTGGCTCCCGTGGATCACGATCATCCCGGCCGATTCGGCTGCGATGGCCTCGTCCAAGACCTTTGAGAACCCATGGCCCGATGGGATGTCCGTCTCGTCAAAGAACGTCTCGCACTGGGTTTGGGATTGGATGTGGTCCTTGAGCCGGCGCACCACATCCGTCCCGTCTGCCTTGGCATGGCTGAGGAAGATCTTGATCTTGCTGGGCAATCCGTTGGCGTCGGCGGTCTCGGCTTCCTTTGATTTCCCGGGATCGCCCGCTGCCTTGGTATCCTTGGCTTTGGTTTCCTTGGGCTGCGCCCGCTTGGGTTTGGCTTCCTTGCCGTGGAGGTGGTATCGCAAGTCCCGGCACATCACCTCCGTGAGGACACTCAGTAACACGTCCACGTCCGGAGTGGGCTGACGCGTGATGTCGTGCCGGATGAAGTTGAGGTCGCGCAACTCGACCGGCACCTGGAAGGCATAGGAGTCCACGGCCACCGGGAAGAGGCGTTGCTTGGAGGTCGTCGAGGCCTTGGTCGCGTCCTTCTTGTCTTTGGACGGCGCCTTCCCGTGCTTGAGTTCCACCAGCCATTGCCTCCATGCCGGGTCGGCCACCATGTGGGCATCGACGAGCGGGATGACGTAGTTGATGTCGGCACCCGCCTGGATGTCCGGGGGGTGGGAAGCGGCTGCGGCGTCCGGCTTGGATTTTAGGCCAGGCTTGGCGTTGGTGGACCTGAAGAACACGGGGATGCCCTCGATGTTGTCCAAGCGGAACCAACGATAGATGTCGCCAGCGAGATCCTTGCCCGGGGCGAATTGAGGATGCCACAGGACATAGATGTGGATGGGCGTTCGGATGACGTTCTTGT
>CAIYFP010000025.1 GCA_903925515.1 uncultured Verrucomicrobiota bacterium | reverse complement strand
CTTCGTGGTTCGTCCGTCACAGACCGCTGCGGGTAGGCTCCGTCCTCACGCCTTGCCCCGGGGCATTCTTGGAGCAACCCAACACCAGCGATTTGTGAGACACGACACTAGTCAAAGGACGAGTCCAGCGAAGTGGGCGTTCGAGGGGGATTTGCAGATGAGGTAGCCCTGCGGACGATTCCTTGAAGTCGCCATCGCCTCCGGCCCCCGACATGGGGCACCCTTCCGGGCGTGAGTCCGACGTTGCTCATCGTGGATGACGAGAAGACGACCCGGGAGGGCCTGCGCGCGGCCCTGGAGGATCGCTTCGACGTGTACCTTGCGGAGTCGGCCGAGGCCGCGCGCGGGCTGCTGGAGAAGGAGTCGTTCGACGTGTTGTTGACGGACCTCCGCATGACCGGGGAGGACGGGTACCAGTTGATGGACCGGGCCAAGGCCCTGCCCAAGCCCCCCGTTTGCATTCTCATGACAGCCTACGGGTCCGAGGACGTTGCCGTGGAGGCCATGAAGCGCGGGGCCGACGACTACATCGCCAAGGGAAGGCTGAAGATCGACGAGCTGGAGCTGCGCATCCAGCGGGCGCTCAAGCGCAGGGGACTCGAGTCCGAGAACCGCCAGTTGCACGAGCGCCTCGACCAGAAGTACGGCATGCCGGGGCTCGTGGGATCCTCGCCCGCCCTCGCGGACGTCATGGAGACGGTCCGGCAGGTGGCGCCCACCCGGACGACCGTCCTCATCACGGGGGAGAGCGGCACCGGCAAGGAGGTCGTGGCGAAGACGATCCACCAGCTTAGCACCCGCTCGCGGGCGCCGTGGGTTGCCGTCCATTGCGCCGGGCTGCCCGCCGCGTTGCTCGAAAGCGAGTTGTTCGGCCATGAGAAGGGCGCGTTCACCGGAGCCCATGAACGGCGCGCCGGCCGCGTGGAACTCGCGCAAGGCGGCACGCTTTTCCTCGACGAGATCGGCGAGATCGATGCCACCACCCAGGTGAAGCTCCTTCGCTTCCTCGGCGAGCGCACCTTCGAGCGGCTGGGGTCCGGCAAGACCCTGACTGCCGACGTCCGCCTCGTGGCAGCCACCAACAAGGACCTGGCCGCCATGGTCAAGGCCGGGACGTTCCGCGAGGACCTCTACTTCCGCCTTGCCGTCGTCCCCATCCACCTGCCGCCCCTCCGGGACCGGCTTGCGGACATCCCGGCGCTCGCGATGGCGTTCGTTCACGAGTTCGCGACCGAGAACCACAAGCAGGTCAAGAGCGTCGAGACCGCCGCGATGGAGGCGCTCCTGCGTCATCGGTGGCCCGGCAATGTCCGCGAGCTGCGCACGGCCATGGAGCACGCCGTCGTGCTGTGCCGCGGGGACAGGGTCGGGCTCAAGGACCTCCCGGCGGCCCTGCGCGCCCCGGCCGGCGAGGCCGTCGCCACCGAGGCACGCGAGAAGATCGCCACCGGATCGTTGTCATGGAAGGAGGCCGAGCGCCAGCTCGTCATCCACGCATTGCAGGCCAGCGACGGAAGCCGCACCGAGGCGGCGAGGAAGCTCGGCATCAGCCGCCGGACGCTGCACCGGAAGATTCACCAGTTTGGCTTGGAGGACATGAAATGAACAGGGCACCACGTGGTGCGCAGGACCTTGTCCATGCGCTGGAGATGGGATCGGCAAGGATTTGGGTCCGGCGTTGGCTGGTCGCCATGGTCACCGTGGTCGTCGCCGCATTGTACCTGCTTCGCGAGGCCAAGAACTTCTCGAACCCGGAGGCCATGGACCTCGGGCAGCTCGGCCGCAACATCGCGGCGGGACGTGGCTACACCACTCGCCTCGTCCGTCCCCTGAGCTTCCACCTCCTGCAAGAACGGGCCAAGGAGACCGGGGACACGGTCTCGGGCATCCTTCACAAGCCCCACCCCGACCTGCAAAACCCGCCGGTCTATCCCGCGATGCTTGCCGGCCTGTTCAGGCTGGTTCCCCCCCAGTTCTCGATCGCGCTTCCCTCCGACCCCTTCCGTCAGCGGCCATGGCCGGAGACCGTCGTGACCTTGTTCAACCTGGGATGGCTCGGGCTGGGCTCATGGCTGGTCTGGCGGCTCGGCCGGCGCTGGTTCGACTGGGAGGTGGGCCTCATGGCGGCGGCGGCGTACGGCGGGACCGAGTTGCTCTGGCGCATGTGCAGCAACGGCCTGCCAGGCCCCTTCCTCATGGTCCTCGTGCTCGTCCTTGCAGACCTCCTCGTCCGCCTCGACGACTCCGGGACGCCGTTGTCCCCGGGCGTGCCCCCCCCCGTGGTGCGGCCCCTGAGGCTTGCGTTCGCCGCCGGGATCGTTGTCGGGCTCGGCTTCCTCACCCGCTACGCGTTCGGGCTCGTCTTGGTCCCGGCCCTTGCATGGATCCTTGCGACCCACGTGCGGCGATGGCTGGCCGCGCCGGTTTTCCTGCTCGCGTTCGTCCTCGTGGCATCTCCGTGGCTCGCCCGCAACTACCAGCTCAGCGGCAGGCTGCTGGGCACGGCCGGGAGCGCGGTCTTCGCCGGCACGGAAACCTTCCCCGAGGCATGGCTCGAACGACACCTCCGCAAGCCCCCCGAGTCGCCCAACCTCCTCACCGAGATCCGCGTCAAGTTCTCCTCCAACGCGGCCGACCTGCTTCGCAACGCCGTCCCCAAGCTCACCGGCAACTGGTTGTTCTTCCTCTTCATGGCTGGGCTGCTGCTCCCGTTCCGGACAGACCGGCTCCGCCGCCTGCGGTGGTTCACCTTGGCGGCGCTCGCGATCTTCTTCGTCGCCGAGGCCTTCACCCGCACCTACTGGAGCACCTTGGTCCCGGAGGCCAACGAGACATGCCACATGGTCCTGCTCACCCCGCTGATCTTCCTGTTCGGCACAAGCTTCGTCTTCAGCCTCCTCGGCTCCACCGAGTTCGGCCATCCCGTCATTCGGGGCTTGTTCCTCGGCGGCGCATGGATGGTCTTCAGCCTGCCCCTCCTCACGTCGATCCTTCCTCCCCGCAGCTTTCCCATGGTGCTGCCCGCCTACAGGCCGGACATCATCCAGGAGGTCTGCGGCTATGTCCGCAAGGACGAGCTCATGGCGAGCGACATCCCATGGGCTGTGTCGTGGTACGGCGACCGCGAGTGCATCTGGCTCCCCCATGCCGTGCGAAGCCAGAACGGCGAGGACTTCCTGTCCGTCACGGACTTCGAGCGTCCCATCGCCGCCCTCTACCTGTCCCCCTTCACCAGCGAGGAACCCCTCCGCAGGGTCGGCACGGGCGAATTCGTGTGGGGCCGTTTCTACCTCGACGCCGTCGTCAACCGGAACCTGCCGAGGGGCTTCCCGCTGCTGGACGCCTACCAGGGGTCCGCAGAGCGCGGGCACCTCTTCCTTGCGGACCGAAAGAGGTGGTGAAGTGAGCGTCGCCCGGCGCTCCGGGCACGGCCTCGAAGCCCCGCCCCCCGCGCCTTAGTAGAGTAGGCGAGGCTGGGGTGACGGAGTTAAACAGACCGCAGTTGTCAGTTTCCGGCCCCAGCCTCGCCCCTCATCAAACCGGACAGGCGGTTTTACCGCATCCGGCTTTCCGAGGGTCGTTCGTCGCATCGCTT